>NZ_JBFJYW010000071.1:0-13769 GCF_041622395.1 Pontiella sp.
CTAGGCTTTCAATGATGATCAGTCCAGCTCCCTCGGCAGCAACGCCTCCGTCTCTCCGTAGGTCGAACGGTTTACAGGCATGTTTAGGATCCTCGTTTTGCGTCGAGACTTTTCGCGACTTGCACATACACTGAAATACATATTCGGTGATCGTTGAATCGCTACCGCCTACAATGGCGATATCGCTTTTCTTATTTCTAACCATATCGAATGCTACGGTAACGGCATCAAGGCTCGATGCGCACCCGTTAGAGACCGTTTGTATTCGCGCATTCAGTCCATAGGTATAGGCAATGGTGCTTGAGGCGGCATTAGGTATGCCCGTCACGGCTGAATAAGAGGTCGCAGGTTCGGCGCGCAGATCCATGGCGGTTGTGCTAACGCCAAGAACTATTGGAAGTTGGGGAATGGTTTTGAGGAACTCCATCGAAAATCCAGCATCGGAGACCGCTTCTTTCGCTGCTACCAATGCCAGTTGGGAAAACCGCCCCATCCGTTTAGCCTTCTGCCTGGGCTCGAAGAAATCTTTCGGGTCGAATCCGGGAACTTCACCTCCGATTCTGCATGAAAGGCCCGACGCATCGAATAGGGTGATGGGGCCGATGCCGGACTCGCCGGCGAGGAGGGAATTCCAGAAGGCCTCTTTGCCAATGCCATTGGCCGCAAGCACTCCCAGCCCGGTTATAACTACTCTGTTTTTGCCGATCACGCGCCTGAACTCCCCGTTGGAATCGGTGACACTTTGCAACATCCGGTCGCTGTGCCACATCCCTGTACAATTTTGTACACGATAGAATATCAATATGTTGTATATATCAAGAATTATTACACTACCTATGGGCGAAATTCTTGCTGACAGCCGACATGCCCATTGCTATAACTTCACCGATTGAATTCAAACCAGCAATACAGGGGGTAAGTCCATGAGGAATAGTTGCAAATACTTAGTTGCAATGGTTTTGCTATCTTCCGGTGCGTCAAGGGTCGGGGCGGATGGTTACAGGAATCCGCCGCCAACCGCAGAGGGCTTGGCGAAGGGGAGCGCAAACGCGGCCTTTGTGGACGATGCGTCCGCCACATTCTACAATCCGGCCAATCTAGGGATGCAGACGGAAAAGTCGCTGGTGGTGGCCGGGACGTTTGCCCGTTCCGAAACCACTTACTCGCCGTTGCCCGGCGTTGAGCTTAAATCGGACGATCCGTTGCAGGTGCTTCCCAATATTTTCTATTCGCAACCTGTTGGGTTGGAAGGCTTGGTTGTGGGGCTGGGGCTCTCGACTCCGTATGGGCAAAACGTTTCATGGGATGCCGTGACGTTGGTTAACCCAGCCACCGGGGTTGTCGAAGCGGTTCCTTACGAAGCGGAAGTGGTCGTGCTGAATATCAATCCGACGGCGTCCGCCAAGTTGCGGGAAAATCTTTATCTGGGTATCGGTGCGGACATTTTCTATTCGGACTTCACGCTGAAAGCCCTCTTTCCGTCGGGCGATCCAACTGCGCCGTTCGATGTCGAGGGTAGCGGCGATGGTTGGGGCATCGGCGCAAACGTTGGCCTGACTTGGCTGCCCGCCGAAGGCCACCGCGTTGCGCTGACCTACCGCAGCCGCGTCGATGTGACCTATAAAGGCGATTTCAAGGCAGACTACCCGAATACGGGCGATTTCCAGACCACGCTGAAATATCCGAACACCTTCGGAGTCGGCTATGGCGTTCAGGTTAGGGACAACGTTCAGGTCGAGGCTTTGGTCGAGTGGTTGGAATGGTCGGTCAACGACACGCAAACAATCGATGCGGGCGGTGCCGAAATAGCCCTGGACAACAGTTGGGACGATACCTTCACCCTGAACTGCGGGATCGACTGGGCGGCAACCGATGCCCTGGCCGTTCGCGCGGGTTACACCTATCTGCCGTCGCCCATCCCGGACGGCAGTGCTTCGCCGTTGCTCCCGGATCTCGATCGCCACGTGCTCGGCATTGGTTTCGGATGTTTGATGGGGATGCACCAGCTCGATCTCGCCTATTCCTACAGCATCTACGACGACCGCGAAACGACAACCGGAACTTATGAGGTTGATTCCAATCTCGTTTCCATGACATATTCCTTGTCTTTTTAGGGACATGAAATGATTGCGGAAACAACGGATAAGTTGGGAACGGTATTGGTCATCGACGACGAGCGCGGACCGCGCGAAAGTCTGAGGATGGTTCTCAAATATGATTACGACATGTTTTTGGCCGAGCGCGTCGATGCCGGAATCCAACTGTTGCGCGAGCAGGAGCCCGACCTGGTCATCATGGATATCCGCATGCCGGAGAAAAGCGGGATCGAGGGGTTGCAGGAAATCCGCGAGATCAATCCGAACGTCTCCATCGTCATGCTTACGGGCTACGGCGATCTGGAAACCGCCCAGCAGGCCATCCGCTTCGGAGCCAACGACTATCTCCAAAAACCGTTCGATACCGACGAAATTCAAGCCGTCGTGAAAAAGTATGTCGAGCGGTCCAAGTTGCATTCCCGCAAGAGGCAGGCGCAGGAAGAGCTGAACAAGATGACCCAGTCGCTCAGCCGGGAAGTCGGCAAGACCAACAAGCTGACTTCTCTGGGTGCGGCTTCGTCGGAGCTGGTACGCGACCTGCGCAATCCGCTCACCATCATCCGCGGCTACCTCGACCTGCTGAACTACGAGTTGAAGGAAAAGCAGGAATCGACCTCCGAGGAAATGAGCGAATACCTCGACCAAATCGAAACCAACGTGGAGCGTTGCGCGGAGTTGGTTGAATCGTGGCGTTCGCTCGGTCGCTTCGATTTTTCGCAGATGCAACGCCTAAACCTCCCCAAGCTCGTGACCGATTGCTTCCGCGATGCCGCCGCCCATTCCGAAATTTCCTTCTCTGTTCAGGTTGAAGGGCCGGAAGACCAGTATGAGATGCTCGGCGAGCGCCTGCAGGTCAAGCGCGCCTTTCAGAACCTGATCGACAACGCGGTCGAAGCTCTCGATCAACAATGCTCGCCCGTCATTGTCGTTGTTTTTTCAATTACCAACAACGACATCGACGTCAAGGTCAAGGACAACGGCTGTGGGGTGGACCCGCAAAAGATCCGCTGGATTTTCGAGCCGTTCGACACGGCCGCCACCATTGAAAAGGGGGCGGGGTTGGGGCTGTTCATCACCAAGAAGGTGATCGAGGAGCACCGGGGCTCGTTGCAGTTCGAGAGTCGGGTCGGCGAGGGCTCGGTCGTCACCGTCAAGGTGCCGCAGGCCCATACCGCCTTGGGCTATTTTTCCAGTCCCGAATCTTTGGTCCAGGCCTAGTTCGCCATGTCGAATACCCTCTCCGTCGCCATCGCCGCTTGGGAAGCCGAACTCGGCACGGATGCCGTAATTGCCGATGCCGAAGGGCTTGAGCTCTACACCCCAAGCGTATGCGCTTCCGAACGGCAGGTTGTCGCCGTGCTCAAACCTGAAACGCATGAGCAGGTGCAGCGAATCGTTGCCGTGGCCAACGACCATAAGGTTCCGCTCTATCCGATTAGTACGGGAAAGCAGTGGGGTATGGGGTCGCGGCTTCCTGTGCGCGACGGAGCGGCGATCGTCGACCTCTCCCGCATGAACCGCATCATCGCGATCGATGTTCAATATCACTATGCCGTTGTTGAGCCTGGGGTTACGCAAAGGCAATTGTTGGCTCATATTGCTGAACACAACCTGCCACTGATGCTCAACGTTACGGGTTCCGCATCCGAGACCAGTTTGATTGGTAACGCTTTGGATCGGGGGGTGGGCTATTTTGATTCGCGCGTCGAGGGCATGTCCAGCATGCAGGTTGTACTCGGTAACGGCGAAACCATCCGAACCGGGTTCGGGCATTATGAAAATGCAAAAACGAAGAATCTCCATCCCCCCGGCATCGGACCGTCGCTGGACGGCCTTTTTCCGCAAGGGAATTTTGGAATCGTAACGTCCGCCTGCATCGATCTGATGCCGAAACCCGAAGCACACATGGCGGCCATTATTAAAATCGACGACGAGGAGCGGTTGCCTTTGCTCATCGATGCGCTTGTGCAATTGCGTTCCAGCGGGGTGTTTCTAACGGTGGCGCATGTCGGAAACCGCGAGCGGTCCTATGCCACCCTGGCTCCGCTTCTTTATGGACAGCTGGTTGAAGGGGGCGATCCGGAAGGCGCCGCGACCCGGGAAAAAGCCATCCGGATGCTTGAGGATGCCGGCTTCGGTCCGTGGAGCGCAGCCGTAGGGGTTCTCGGCACCAAGGCCCAGCTCAAGCTGGCCAAGAAGGAGATTCGGAAATCCTTAAAGCATTTTGCCAAGACCATGTTTCTTGACGATGCCTTGGTCGGTAAAGCCATGGCTCTCGGTGAGGCCCTTTCCTTCATACCTTTTGTTCGAAAGCAATGGATGATGCTCCGGGCCGCTAGGACGGTGTATGGCTTTACCCGTGGCGAGACAACCGATGAAACCCTGAGGTCCGTTTACTGGTCGGCGGGGGATTATGATCATCTTGACGCGCCCAATCCCGATGCAAGCAATAGCGGGGTGTTGTTTTGCGTGCCGATTGTTCCTGCATGCGGAAAAGACGTCTTCGAGGTGGCGGATTGCACTCGCGAAACGTTTTCCCGTCATGGCTTCGAGGCAGCCTTAACCTTCAATCTTATGAATACCAAGGCCATGGAAGGTGTGGTTAGCCTCTCGTTCGACCGTCGCAAGCGCGATCGGGTTGCCGCCGCCAAAGCCTGTATCCAGGAGATGGAAACGCGCTACTTGGAGATGGGCTATCCTCCTTACCGGGTGGGCATCAACTCAATGCCAACGGTGGTCAACGAAGATGATCCGTTCTGGCGAACCGTTCGCGACCTCAAAAAGGTGCTGGACCCCAACCATATCATTTCCCCGGGACGCTTCAATCTGGTCTGAAGCGTCCTGCCGGGCTACGGATTCTATTGAATCCGCTTATAGGGATCGTTCTGGGTGAGGAACTGGGCCCCGGCCGCAAGAACCTCTTCTGCGCCCGTGCCGGCGAGCGCTTTCTTGGCGAAGCGATCGCAATAGCAATGTTCCGCGCAGTTCTTTGTGCAGAAGTGGTCTTGTTCGACAAAGGGTTTGAGGAAGCCATCCAGCTTCTGGTTATCCAGCTTAATCTTCAGCGGGTTGACCGGGGAAAACAGGAAAAGCAGTTCAAAGAGATTGCCGTCGTACGATTCGTCGATATAGCTCTGCAGTGCCCGCAAGGGATCGCCCGTCACGACTGTGGTCCGTCCCTGAATCTTGAAGTATTCAATGCCGATGTCGCTGTAATACTTTAGATCCTCCGGCCGAATCCATGCCGCTTTCATCAACGTGCTCGGATCCTTGTGGGTGCGCAAGGCACAGCGGTGCGTGTAGAAATCGCTGCCCATGCCGTTGGCTACGCAAATGGAATCGCCCGCAATCTGGTTGTAGTGGAAGATGCGGTAGGAGCAGTCTTGCTGGCAGAACGAATTGATGATGATTTCCACCTTGTCGCCGAATACGTCCACGATGCTTTTCAGCGTCTTGAAATCGCGGGTGATCGACTCGTCGACCACGATGCGTTCAACACCGCGCCGCTTCATCTCCAGCGCTTTGTTCGCATTGTTGATATTGCACAGAACCGAAGCGCGGATTGCGAATCCCGGTTCCATTTCGGCCGCAATCTCGATCAATCCCGGGAGCGAGAGCGTCAGGCTGCGTATACCCGCATCATAGAGCTCGGTGAGGAAGCGCCGATATTCAGCCACGCCCTCCTTGGTGAATTCCATGTTGTTCATGTAGGGGGTGTTGATCGTATAGTTGAAATCGATGTTTAGCTTGGCCGAATGGGCTACATACGCTTTCAGTTGGCTCAGGTCTATTGGGGGTAGATGCTGCGTTGTGCGGCCCGAGCCAAATTGGTTGTCCACTGAAATATTTCCATAGGTTTCGGCAATTCTGGCGTCGTCGTGGGTGCGGTTGATTTCCGCATAGGCATCGAGGGTTTCCGTTTTAAAGTCCGCAGGCATGCAGAAGTATTTCATATCGGGCTCCGGGTTGAGATTTGCGATTTGATAACATACTACCGATGGGGAAACGCTTCGACAACCGGTTTGTCGGCAAACATTCCACACTTGCGCGTTGAAAAAGATTTGGACGCTGTTAAGGTGTCAAGAGTATGCCAGTACTGGGGGGTGGAAGCATGGCCGGCAGGGATGCCATATGTATATTGATCGCCTATTTGCTGGGCGGCGTATGTACGGGTTACTACGTGGTTCGGTTGAAGTCGGGGATCGATATCCGGGAACACGGAAGCGGCGGCGTGGGGGCGCGCAACGTGGGCCGCATTCTTGGAAAGCCGGGGTTTGTCGTCACCCTGCTCGGCGACTCGCTCAAGGGGGTGGTTGCCATACTCCTTGCCCGCAAGTTCGAGATCAGCGAAGCCGCCGTAGCCCTCGTGGTGGTCGCCGTCATCGCCGGGCACATCTGGCCGCTACCGTTGCAGTTGCGCGGCGGTCGCGGAATCGCCACCGCCATTGGCGCCTATCTGGCATACGATCCCTACCTGGCGTTGCTGTTGCTCGGTTTGACCGTGGTGCTAATGGCGTTTCGCCGCGGATTCATCCTGAGTGGTTTGGCGGCGTTTCTCGTGCTGCCCGCCGCGGCCTTCGCGCTCAAGCGGCCCGGTCATACGGTTGCGGCGCTGGCGGGGGCATCGGTCATCATTCTGTTCGCTCATCGCGAACGCATCCGCCAGGCGTTTGCCGAAGTATTACCCCAAAAGGAGGCCTAGATGGGTTTGCTCGATGGATTCATTTTTAAAATCGCGGATCAGCCGTGGGAGATCGATGCGGTCAATGCGCTCAACTACAAAACCTTTGTCGAAGAGATTCCCCAGCACGCGCCGAACCCCGAAGGGAAGCTGGCCGACAAGTTCCATGAAGAGAACACCTACATTGTCTGCGTCCACGAGGCGAAAAAGGTGCTCGCCGGGATGATTGCTTTTCGCGACAAACGGCCCTTTTCGCTCGATGCCAAGTTGCCGGACCTCGATTCGTATTTGCCGCCGGAGCGCTCGCTGTGCGAGATCCGCCTGCTGGCCGTTGAAGAGGAATACCGCTACACCCGCATCTCGCAAGGGCTGATTGCAACACTGGTGCAGCATGCCATCGACTGCGGCCACGACCTTGCCGTCATCTCGGGAACCGTGCGCCAGATCAAGCTCTACAAATTCCTGGGCTTCGTTCCCTTCGGCCCGTTGGTCGGCGCCGAGGGCGCGCAGTACCAACCGATGTATCTCACGCTCGAGGCCTACAAAGATCTGAAAGGGCGCTCCCGCGCCTTCGCCAAGGACGAGCCCGAGCTGGCCAACGACGACACCTTGCTCTTCAACTTCCTGCCCGGCCCCGTCGATTTTTCCCGGCAGGTGCAAGAGGTCTACGGCGAAAAGCCCTGTTCCCATCGGGGGAATGCCTTCGCCAAAGATTTCCAGAAAGCCCGCGAACTGCTGTGCGGGCTCACCCAGGCGCGGCAGGTCGAAATTCTCATGGGTACCGGGACGCTGGCCAACGACGCCGTCGCCGCGCAGTTATCGTTGCTCTGCCAGACCGGCTTGATCCTCGTCAGCGGCGAATTCGGCCGCCGGCTCGTCAGGAATGCCAACGGAGCAAAGCTTTTTTTCCACACGCTGGAAGTTCCCGAAGGGCAGGCCTTCGCCCGGGCCCAGATCGAGCAGATCCTGAACAAGCATTCCGACATTGAGTGGATTTGGGGGGTGCACTGCGAAACTTCGACGGGCGTACTCAACGATCTGGAAATGTACAAGGAGGTTTGCGCCGCTCGCGGCATCAAGCTTTGTCTGGACTGCATCAGCTCCATCGGCACCGTCCCCGTCGACCTCTCCGGCGTCTATCTCGCCTCCGGCACCAGCGGCAAAGGCTTGGCTTCCATTGCCGGGCTTTCGATGGTCTTCCACAACCACGATCTCGAATCCGCGCCCGACGATATTCCGTGCGTGCTTGATCTGGGGCTTTATCAAGAGGAGGGCGGCATCCCGTTCACCGTGCAGTCCAACCTCGTCTACGCCCTGTTGGCCGCCCTCGAGTCGCACGATTGGAGCAAGCGGTTTTCCGAGGTGCGTAAATGGTCGAAGTCGATCCGCCGCAAGCTCGCCGAAATCGACGTACCGATCCTGGCGGCCGACGCCTGCGCCATGCCCGCCGTCATCACCATCGCCCTGCCGGAAATCCATTCGTCGGAAACCATCGGCGACAAGCTCAAGGAGCACGGCGTGCTGATCAGCTACCGCAGCCACTACCTGCTCGAACGCAACTGGATCCAGGCCTGCATGATGGGGGCCGAGCACCGGCCCTCCGATAAATTCGTCCGCCTGCTCAAGAAGGAGTTGAAAAGGTAGCCGTTCGAAGACCCGGAACCGCTTGCTTTTCTACGCCGTCGTCGGGCGCTCGGCGACCCACAGGCGCATGGCTTTCTGGGTCTCTTTCCACTCTTTTTCGTCGTTGCGTTCCTTCACGAACTTGGAATAGAGGTGGAAAAAGATTTCGCGGAAGGTTTCGAGCAGCACCATGCGCTCCTGGAATTTACCAACCCGGTCGAACGTCTCGGTCTGCGGCAGCTTGAGGCTGCGGAAAACGAACTCGTCGGCGTCGAACGCGAACTGCCACGTCTCTTCGCCGCGGACGAAATGCACCTTCGCCTTTTTCAGTTTCTTGCCGCTGATCAAGGCGCTCTTCAGTTCGGCGCTGAGCATCGGCATGCCCTTGCGCAGGCTGATCTCGTGCGCGCCTTTGCCTTCCATCACGAAGGTGAGCGGCCCTTCGAGCATGTAGGCGATCTCGCCGGCATCCGGCACGTTTTCGATTCCGCCGCGCTTTTCGGAGCAATACCAAAGCCACATCAGGAATTCGCGTCCGGCGGTGCCGTCGACCATCCCGTCTTCGAGTTCGTCGGAAAAGCTGCACGGACCCCAATGCTGGACATCGACGCCTTCGGTCTTGGCGGCCATGGTGTCGGGATCGGCGGGCTGGGCGCTGCAGCCCGTGGTTTGCATCAGGCTCAGCACGAAGGCGTCGACCTGTTTTTCGGAGGTGCCCGAGGCGTAGATCATGTGGGAGCGTTCGTCGAACACGAATTCAATGCCCTTGAGTTGCGGCGGCATGTCCGGCAACAGGCGCTCCTTGACCTGTTTCTTGATTTCGGAGCGTTCGGTCTGCTTGAGGTATTGTTTGCCATCGGCCTCCATGACGGCGATCTCTTCGACGGCGCATTCGGCATTGAGAAGCGAGGCGGGCACTTTCTTTGTGGCTTGCGCCAGCGTCAGCCGCAGGTAGCCGCCGAGAAAGGCGTTCTCTTCCGTGATGTTCCGGTCGAGCAAATGGCGGCCGGCCACCCAGCCATGGATCTCTTCTTCGGCCAGCGTGTTCAGCGGCGGCAACGCGTGCGCCGCAAACTTGTCAACATCCTCCACCGTCAAATCGCGCGACGCGAAAAACATGCGGAAACCCAACGATCCCTTTTCAAAACCCATTTCTAAAACCTCAGTTTTTTAACCACAAAGGCACGCAGGACGCGAAGCTTGGTGCACCTAGGTGCGCTTAGTGTCTTTGTGGTTCATTACCATTGAACAGCCAGTCCGGCGGTGACGGTGGTGGGTTCCGGCTCCAGACCGGGGATGGCCTCGAAGTCGGAACCCCACAAATTATCCACCAGAAGCGAAAGGCGGATAGTTTTGGCGTAGCGCGGAAGATAATGCAAGCCCAGGGATGCATCGGCCCCGAAATCGCTGCCGGAGCGGGCGGGGTTGCCGGTTTGCAGGCGCAGGGTTTGGGCGAAGCGGATGGCGAATTCGTCGAGGAATTTCCAGTAGGCCGAAAGGTTGAGCATATGCGCGGGATAGTCCGTTTCGTAGAGCCCGCCCGAGCGATCGTTATCCTTGTGCACCCACTGGTAGGCGGCTTCGAGCTTCAGGTTTTCCGAGGGATAAAAGCGGATCGTCGAATCGAGGCCGGCAATATGCAGGTTGCCCAGATCCGTTGCCGCGCCGCTGATCCAGTCCGATGCGTTTTCAAGCCGGCGGTGGAAGCCGGCCACGCGCCAGTCGAGGCTGGCCGAAAGGAACTGCCGGAAGCCCAGCTCCGTGTTTTGCGATTTCTGCATCTGCAGCAACGGATTGTTTTCCAGCGTCTGGAAGTCGGGTTGCTGGACGGTTTCCGAATAGGTGGCATAGACCGTGGCATTGTCGGTGGCGAACCAATCGACGCCCGCCTGCGGCAACCACTCGGCACTTTCCTCCGTTTGGAAAACAGTGTTCAACCCGGCCTTCAGGGCAAAGCGTTCGAACCGCGCTTCCGGCATCGCCAACAGCGAGCCGCGCGAGCGGTCGGCCTCGAGATCCTTGCTCACGCGCTCGTGTTCCAGGTCGCCGCGCAGATAGAGCGCGATGTGCTGGATTTCCAACGTGCGGCCCTCGACCGCGAACGCCCCGTAGCGGGAGCGCACGTCGCTTGCGTAAAGCGAGGAGGGAATCAGGTATTCGCTGTCGAATTCGCGATACGCCGCGCTCGTCCGCACATAGGCGCCGTCCATTTCGCCCTTGGTTGCGCCGAGGAACAGCAGCCGGTCGTAGGTGCTTTGCTCGGCATAGGTGTCCGGCGCAATCCCGTAGTAGCCCTGCGCCCCGAACTCCTTCGATTGGCTGGCGGCGACGAAGTCGAGCTGCCAGTCGTCCTTAAGAAACCGAAGCGTGGCGCCGCCCGTGAACCGCTCCGAGCCGTTGGCGTCGTGATCAACGCCGTGCGCCTTTTCCCAGTCGATGAAACCGCCGACGTTTTCCCCGCCGCCGATTGCCGTGGCCTGGTAGCGTTCCTGGGAGCCGATCCCCGCCGAATACTGCGTCAACGGCCCGGGCGCTTGGAGGGTATAGTCGGCCGTGCCGGTCAAATGGCCGGAGGCATTGCCCAACCCGGTTTGCACCGACGGGGCCGAAAGCAGGTGGCCAAGCAAAGGGAGGTCGGAATTGAAGTGCGCCGAATAGGGAACCTTCAGGTTCAGGCCGTTGAGCGAAATGCCTGTTCCCGCATAGCTGCCGCCGCGAATCGACAGGTCGTGTTGCGCCAGCCCCTGCGAATTGACCAACACCTCCGTCTCTTCCCGCAAGCCATACTCGATGCTGCGCGTATCCACGAAATCGGCCACGCAACAGGAGGCAACGAACAGGGCTGGAATCAATTTTTTCATCTTCGCGACAGAGTAGCAGGGCCCAAGGGCGGAACAAACAAATTCCGCATTGTCGTCGAACGGAGCTCATGGTTGACTAACTCCCCGGCTTCAACTACATCCTCAACGGCGGACGCGTTCGGGAATGCCTTCCCGGGCGGATTCCTATCCAGGGATGCGCACGATTGCACCAAAACAGAGCGGACCATGCACAGATCAAAAACAGCCCATTTCCTATTGCCGCTGGCCATCTTATTGCCGGCGTATGCCCAGCCGGAAAAGGAACCCGTCGATTACATTAATCCGATCATCGGGGCGGTGACCTACGGCAAGAAAACCAAGGATGCGCACGGCTTCGGCAAAACGTTCCCGGGAGCGGCCACGCCTTTCGGGCTGGTCCAGCTGAGTCCCGACACCTTTACCGGGGGCGACAACGGCAGCGGATACTCCTACGAACACCCCACCTTGGAAGGGTTCAGTTTCACGCATATGAGCGGGGTGGGCTGGTTTGGCGACCTGGGGAATTTCCTGGTGACGCCAACCACCGGGGAGCTCGTCACCAACCGCGGGATTCCCGAGGAGCCCGACCGCGGATATCGCTCGCGCTTTTCGCACGAGACGGAAGTTGCGCAAGCCGGCTACTATGCGGTCACGTTGGACGACTACGACGTGCGGGCCGAACTAACCGCGGCTCCGCGGGCCGGCATCATCCGCTTCACCTTTCCCGAAAACGCTCGTTCGCGCATTCAAAACGATCTGTCGCGCCGGGTCGGCGGCACGTCCACCGAGCAGTACGTAAGAGTCGAAAACGCGAATACCATTTCGGGTTGGATGAAATGCCCGCCGGAAGGCGGCGGCTGGGGGGCCGGCGCCGGCAACGCCGACTACACGGTCTATTTCTGGTGCCGGTTCAGCAAGCCCCTGAAAAATTGGGGCATCTGGAGCGCCAACCTTCCGGACGAAGGCAGAAAGATGCGCCATATTCGACAGCCGGCATATCAGGATGCCGTGGCAAACGCGCCGCGCTTTCAAAACGCCACCGAGAAGCGCGGAAAGCACCTCGGCTTTTACACCGAATTCCCCACCCAGGCGGGCGAGCGGGTTTTGCTCAAATGCGGCATCTCGTTCGTGAGCGTCGACGGGGCCCGGAAAAACCTGGAGCACGATATCGACCACTGGGATTTCGATGCAGTGCGCCGGCAGGCCCGCGGTTTATGGAGCCAGGCGATCGAACAAGTTGCCGTGTCGGGCGGGTCCGAAGCGGAAAAGACGATTTTCCATACCGCCCTTTATCACACCATGATTGATCCGCGCGCCTTTTCCGATGCCGATGGGAACTATGTCGGGGCAGACAAAAAGGTGCACCGAACCGACGGCTTTACCTATCGCACCATCTTTAGCGGATGGGATGTCTTCCGTTCGCAGTTTCCGCTGCAAACGATTATCCATCCCGGGTTGGTGAACGACGAAATCAACTCCTTGCTGCAAATGGCGGAGCTGAGTGGCCGGGCCTATTTGCCGCGGTGGGAAATGCTGAATTCCTATTCCGGATGCATGTTGGGCAATCCGGCGGTTTCGGTCATCGTCGACGCCTACGAAAAAGGGATCCGCAACTACGATGTCGAGAAGGCGTTCGAGTATTGCAAAAACAGCGTCGACACCTTTGGAAACGAGCCGTTGGGCTTTACGCCCAACAGCATCTCGAAAACCTTGGAGTATGCCTATTCCGATTGGTGCTTGGGCAAATTCGCCGAATCCCTGGGCAAACGGGAAACAGCCGCCGAATATTTCAGGCGGAGCAAGAATTATGAAAATATATGGAACGAAGAGGTCGGCTGGTTCCGGGCGCGCGACGAGTCCGGCGCCTGGTTGCCCTGGAAAGGAAAGACCGTACACGGGCAAGGATGCATCGAAAGCAATCCGTTCCAGCAGGGGTGGTTCGTTCCGCACGATATGGATGGGCTGAAGCAATTGATGGGCGGGCAGGGCCGTTTCAGGGATACGTTGGTTGCGTTTTTCGAAAACACCCCCGCCGACTTCCTCTGGAATAACTATTACAACCATCCGAACGAGCCCGTGCACCACGTCCCGTTTATGCTGAATGCCGCCGGAGCGCCTCACCTCGCCCAAAAATGGACCCGCAACATTTGCGCCGCGGCCTATGGAACCGACGCCTACGGGCTGTGCGGAAACGAAGATGTTGGCCAGATGTCGGCCTGGTACGTTTTGGTGGCCATGGGCATCCATCCCATTTGTCCGGGGGACAACAAATACCAGATCACCAGTCCGGTTTTTAACAGAATAGAAATCAGGCTGGATGCCGATTACTACCCGGGGAAGACGTTCTCCATCATCGCCAACAACAATTCAGCCGAAAACCGCTATATCCAGTCGATGTCGTTGAATGGCGCTCCGCTGGAAAGATATTGGATCACGCATGCCGAAATCGTGTCGGGCGGCGTGTTGGAAATGGAGATGGGGCCGGCATCCTTCCCGGACAAGCCGCCTAAAAATCCCGCCTCAGGTAAC
>NZ_JBFJYW010000072.1:0-13698 GCF_041622395.1 Pontiella sp.
ACGAACGGGGCGTCTAATCGGCGGAGGCGATGATGAGTCCGAGGGGCCGTTGGTTCTCGGTGGCGGTACCTTCGATGTAGTAGAGCAGTTTGCGGGCGTCGGTGCTTGGATGGCTTTTGGTCTCGAGCGACAGGCGTTGGGCGCCGGTGCTTTCGAACATTTGGAAGAACGGCGGATTTTTATTCGTATTGCGGTTGTAGATGGCGAAAAAGCCAAAATCGCCGCCGCGGTCGAGTTCCAGGGGGCGGGCGAGCCGCAGGGTAACGAAGCGGCCGTCGAGAATCAGGCCGTCGAGGGTGAAGGTTTCGGAATACAGCGGCTTAACGGAGGTTCCGGCATACACGTTGGCATCCGAAGTGGGGTGGCCCTGGCCCGTCGTCCACTGCGCTTCCGTTCCTTCGAAGATATACAGGGTGATCGAGGCGTTGTGGAACGTTTGGCCCCCGCTTTTCTTGAAGGTAATCGCGTTTATTTTCCAGCCTTTGTCTTTGTCGAGTTTGAACAATTGGCCTCGGGCATGGTTTGAGCTCTCGCTAATGTCGAACGCCCTTGTTTGGATGGATCCGTTGGGGTTGGATGCCACGATGTCGATGGTCGGCGCATCCTGGGAGCGCTCCACGGCGGCCAGGGCCAAATTCGCGGTCGCCATGGCCGCCACGATTGCGGTTGCTAGTCTTTTCATGTTTTTTCCTTTTTGGTAGCCAAGGGCTCTTTCGATTCTTCGATTCTGCCGAAAACCCTCGTTATCGGAAATCCGGGAATGGTTCATTTACTTTTCCAGGGTTATCGGTTTGTGAAATAGCGGTCGATGATGTCCTGCAGCGCGGCCTGCGCGGCCTGGCCCTGTTTTTCGGTGTACATCGGCAATTGCGCCTCGTACCAACCCGGGCCAAAGTTCGGGTTGTTGTTGCGACCGCTTACCCCATTCGGATAGACGCGCTTGCAGTGCGCACGGAACGCTTCGTTGTCCATTGGGATCACGGTCTTGTAGTGTTGCAGGCGGTCGTAGACGGCGCGCGAGGGTTTCAGACCTTCCTTTTCCATGGCGGCGGCGAGCCGGGAAGGATTTTCCGGGTGGATGCCCCAGAAGTGGATCAGTGGCGTCAGGTCGGCCCCGGCGGCGCGGGATAGGCGCAGGATGCGGTCGTCGACGGGGTCGTTGTTGTTGGGGACCTTCATGCCGGGCTTCCAGTTTTCGTTGTCGTATTTCCAGAAGCGACCGAGGGCGTCCCAGCCAAACAGGTTGACGATGTCCATGTATTTTCCGAAGCCGCGGTGCTGGTATTTGAATTCATCGCCGGGGCGGTTCGAATAGTCCATCTCGTTGCCCTGGCGAAAATTTTCGGTAACCATCCACATGACGGCGATTTCATCCATGGTGAGGTGGTCCATGTCGCCGATCGCATACCCGAAGGCCTTGTCGAGGCTCCAGCCGAATTTTTTGCTCAGGATGGCGGCGGTGGGCAGGTTGACATCCGCTTCGACTTCGCCGCGGAACTTGGAGAAAAACTGCGAGTGGCCCACTTCGTGGAACACGGTCCAGTCGGCGTACTGCGGGCCCTTGACCATCCAGCGATGCCGGACTTCCCCGGGGTTGTGGGGGTTGTAGGGATAGTTCGACTGCGGATAACCGGGGAAGTTGGCGCTGCCGCGCATGTTCACGTCGGGCTGCGTGTACAGCACCGTTTTCGAGCGCACCAAGGGGTGGCCGAACAGTTCCGATATGGCGTCCATCGCCTTGTCGAAGTCCGCCATCAACGTGACCGGATTTTCGACTTGGGCGAGCCAGGCCGTCGGGATTTGCATCATGAATTTGTCCGACTCGAAATCCGCCCACGGGGCCGGATGTTTTCGTTCGGTGCGGTTCCACTGGGCGAGCGTGGTTTGGTCGAAGCTGCGCGCCGAGAAGAACGGGGCGCGCACCACGTTCTTGAAGGCGATCGTCACCACGCCCGCGTCGGCTTCGTATGGAACCTCGATATAGATGCCGCCCCCCAGCGGATGGGCGATCAGCGTGTCGCGCTCTTCAATGGGGTAGACGATCGAAACGCGGTCGAGCCGTTTGATGGAGGGCTTTTTCGTCAAATCCCAGGAATGTGCGCCGACCCGCACCGAATAGCCTTTGTTGATCAGATCCTGCGGAACCCGGAGCACCGCGATGCTGCCGGGGGCCAGATAGCACCCGGTCGCGCGGCGGGCCGGGTTGTCCTGTCCGCTGACCGGTTGCCCCCAGGCCGTGGATTGCGAGGCGTTGATCTGGGCGGTTTCGACCGTGTTCGGGTTGGCCGGCGGCTCCACCGCACCCGGAAAATAGGCCGAGGTTTCGAATTTTCTCCCCGAGAGGATTTTTCTGAAATATTTCAGGTTGCGCGCGGTGTAGGTTTTGTCGATCAGCGCCTGCTGGAGCTCCAGCATCGCATAATGGAGTTCCAGCCCGTCCTTGGGCGTCCGGGGGAGCCCGTTGCGGGTGGCCGCGTTGAGAAACAGCGGGCCCTCTTCGCTTTCATACTGCTCGATCAGCTTGAACGCCGCCAGGATCTTGATTTGGTCGCTTTCGAGCCGATCGCTGCTGGCGAGGATGCTCCGCGCATCCTGCAAAAGTTGGTCGGAGTTCCCTCCCGCCATGGTGGCCGTTGCCAGCGCAAGGCCAATTCCGAGCAAAAGGGGAGCTCCATGCCATGTTTTCATTGTTTGTTCCTTGTTGGCGTTGCCGCGCCTGCGTGGGCTACTCGGACAAATAGACCCGGTAGAACGCGTTGGTTCGATCCATCTCGGCCGTCAGCGAGATCGCTTCGCCCGCGCCTGCAACGTTGGTGATTGTTTCCCAAATACCCGAAGTTAAATCCTCGGTGACTTCAAGTCGATAGGTTTTTCCGGCTTCGCCGTACCAGTTCAAACCCCATGCGGCACTGTCGGCTGCGCGCTTCAGGGCGATGTTGCCGATTTCCGTTATGGATTCGAGCTTGGCCAGCGAAACGCGGCTCATCGTAAATTCGTTCTCGGTGTCTTGGACGAACACGAAGAACTTGTAGGTGCGGGTGAAATCGAAATTTCCGGGAACCGTCCCGCTCACCGGTTCGCCTCCGTCGACGGCGTAGGTCCATTGGCTGTCCTGATCGACCTTCAAGGAGAAGACGTGGGTACCGGCCTCGAAGGCGATCGATGCCAACGCCGTCACGCCGGAACCATCGGAGAACGCCAGCCCTTGGTCCCCGTCGGTGGCCGTCAAATCCATGCCGATGCCATAAGCGACGCCGGTGCGCAGGAAATCGGTGAGATAGGCCTCGGCGTCTTGGCCCGCGAAGTCCGCCGCGGCATCCACCAAGCCAATGTTGACCCGGCTCGCGCTCACGTCCGAAACATCTGCGATGTGGTAGCCGACCTCCAGTTCGAATCCGTCCGACAGGTCGAAGTCGTTGAGGGAATAGGCGTTTCCGCGGTCGTTGTGGGCTTTGGCCTGGGGATCCAGCACGCCGTTGTCGACGAACGGGCCGCCCGCGCGGCTATAGGTCCCGAGGCCGCCGCCGGTGCCCGTGTTGGCCGCGAGCCCGTCGGCATCGAACGTATCGACGAGATAGTCCAGCTGCACGGGGGTGGTTGCCGAGGCGGCTTCCGAAGCGGCCGTCGTGTTCTGGTTCGTCGACGTGTCGCGCGCCCTGACGGTGTAGGCGTAGGTG
The DNA here is from genome assembly GCF_041622395.1 of Pontiella sp. NCBI lineage: Bacteria > Pseudomonadati > Kiritimatiellota > Kiritimatiellia > Kiritimatiellales > Pontiellaceae > Pontiella > Pontiella sp. Next base: position 3,678 of record NZ_JBFJYW010000072.1, read on the forward strand.
GTGCCCTCCGCCAGCCCGCGATCGGTGTAGACCGGGCTTTCCTGCCAGCCGCTGTCGTGGCCGCCGCCCGCCGTGCAGGTGAAATAATATTCCACGCCGCTCAAGTCAAAGGCCTCGGCGGCCTCCATGGCGATCTCGGTGGTGGAAATCGCTTCCGGCGCAGCCGCCCAGGTCATCGGGTCGGGGGTGGGCAGGGTCCGGTCGTCGTAGAGCGCTTCCCCCCGGATCTCCAGATTGTCGAACAGCGAATCGTTGCTCAGGTTCGAGGCCAGGCTGATGTAGTTTTCGGCGGTTGCGCTCCAGGCGAAGGTTCCCGCGGCGAAGGCGGTGGAATCGTCGTCGAAATAGACGTGGTAAAGGACCGTCGAGCCCGCCTTGAAATCGGTGAAGGTGTATTCGATCCGCATCGTGGTCGGATCGTTCGGCAGGCCGCCGATCCGGGTTTCGGCGTCGTCGAGCAGCCCGTTTTTGTAGATTTCGAGCGAATCGGTGGTGTCGCGATAGGCCACCAGCAGGTCCGACCAATGGTCGATGCCGTTTGCGCCGGGTTGCGTCTCGAGCTCGGTCGGCGACTGGCCCACCCCGACCGACATCAGCCGTCCGCTTCCCAGGGTGGAATAGGCCGCGATGTCGATGCTGATGCTGAAGCCGCCCCCCGCCGCGATGGCCGCATCGGCAAAATTGTGGTCGGCGATGTAGACCAAGCCTCCGTAGGAACCATCCGCGGCCGGGCCATTGATGCGCAGTCGGCCGCCGGAGAGATCGAGCGTGACCTCGCTAAAGGTCTTCGCCGCATAGTTCAGCGCCCCGAGCGCGCCCGATTTCCCTTCGGTGGAGGCGTTCAGGTTGGTGCTGTCGGCGCGGTCGAAGGTGTCGGCGAAGAGGATGCCGGGCACGGCCAGCGTGGTTGCGGAGGCCGACGGCGAGGCCGCGGTCTGGTTGGCGTTGGCCGACTTGTCGCGCGCCATGACGGCATAGCCGTAGGTCGTCAGCTTCTGCAATCCGGCGTCGATGTAGACCGGGCTTTCCTGCCAGCCGCTGTCGTGGCCGTCGCCCGCCGTGCAGGTGAAATAATATTCCACGCCGGCCGGGTCGGCGGCGGTGGCGGCGGTCATGCGGATCGCGCTGCCGGAAAGTCCGGCGGGCGGGGTTGCCCACGCCATCGGGCTGGGGGTGGGGGCAATGCGGTCCTCCGCCGGATCGGCGGTGGCGATGGCGGACCAGCCGCCGACATTGTTCTCCCGGTCGCGGGCGCAAACCCGGAAGCCATACGTTTGCCCGGCGGTCAGGCCGCCGTTGGTCCAGCACGTGCCCGCAATCCAGCCGCTGTTGTCGCCGTTGGTGGTGTTCTCGAAATAATACTGCACCGGGGTCGATCTGTCGGTCGCCGCGGTGGCCTCCATCACGATCGTGCCCGAATCGTATGCCGCCGGCGCCAGCGCCCAGCCCATCGGATCCGGCGACGGCGGCGTGACGTCGTCCACGGGTTCGCCCTCGGGGAAATAGAGGGCGATGATCGCATCCAACCGCGCCTCGATGGCGGCGCAGGAATCGGCGTCGAAGGTGTCCCATTGGGCGGCGTGTTCGCTTTCGGTCTGAAAGCCATCCAGGCTGGGTTCGCCGTCCCACCACTTGAGGGCAAAGCTTTGGAAGGCCGCGTTGTTTGCCGGGATCATCCCCCGGTACGCCATCAGCAGCCGGTAGATCTCGATGGATTCGCGATGCGACCGGGAGCCGGTCGCCCCGGCTCCGGGATGAACCCCCCAGAAATGCAGCAGCGGCCGGATGTCGACCCCCGCCGCGGCGGACAACCGGTCGATCATCTGGTCCTCCGTCTCGTCCGCATCTTTGTCCACGCCGTCGGCCACCATCCCCGCATAGTAGTCGTTCACCGCCTGCCAGCCGAACAACCGGGCGATGTCGACGAACTTGGCGTGCCCCTTGAGCTGGTATTTCTTCTCCTTCTCCGCCATTTCGACGCCGTCGACGAAGTTGGGGCAGAGCATCCAGGCCACCGCCGTGTTGTCGACGGTTCGGTCGGCGTTGCCGGCATAGCCCAGCGACGAGCGGAACGAGGTATCCAGGTCGATGCCGAATCCGTTGTTCCAGATGGCGACGTGCGGCAGGTTCACGTTGGATTCCGTTTCGCCGTCGAATTTCTTGAAGAGGTAGGCGTGGCCCTGCTCATGAAACAGCCAGTAGGGGGCGGACTGCGGCCCCTTCGTGAAATGGTTCAGCTTCAGGCCGCCGTAATCCGTGTCGGGATCATAGGTGGTGTTGGCCGTCGGGTAGCCCGGGAAATAGGCGTTTCCGCGCATGATGACATCCACCTGGATGTACATGGTTTCCTTGCCGCGCTCGCGGGGGAAGCCCATCAGGTCGTTCATGGTATCCATGGCGTGGTCCCACTCGGCCATCACGCTCACCGGATCGTCCCAGTTGTAGATCCAGTCGGTCGGCACCTGCATCATGAACTTCTCGGTCTGGAAGTCGGCCCAGGGGGCGGGGTGGTTCCGCTCCGTTTCCTGCCACTCCGACAGGCTTGTAATATGGCCGGTCACGGTGTTGGAGGAATAGTAGGGCGAGCGCACGGCGCCCGTCAGCTCGATCTCAACCACGCCCGCGTCCGCCAGATACGGCACTTCGAGGTAGATGCCGCCGCCGAGCGGACTGCCCACCTGGATCTCGGTGCGGTCGATGTCGTAGACGATCGAAGAGCGGTCCAGCCGCTTCACGGTGGTTTTGCGGGTCTCCAGGTCCCAGCTGTGGGCACCCACCCGGATTTGGTATCCTTTGTCCACGATCGCGGGCGGCACCTTGACGGTGACGATGGTTCCCGGGGCCACGTAGTTGCCGGTCGGTTTTCGGGCGGCGGATGTGTCGCCGGAGCGCGGCCAGCCCGCCGTGTCGGGATAGCTCGCGTTGAGAATTGCCGTGTTGGTGGCGAGCGCCGGGGCGGCCACCGCGCCGGGGAAATGGGCGGAGCTGCCGAAGCGTTTGCCCGCCAGCAACGCCGCGTTGGCGGCAACATTGTCGGCGGTGTAGGTTTCGTCCATCAGCGTCTGCATCACGGTGTAGACCACCCAGCCGATCTCCTCGTCTGTCACCGTGTTGCGGTCAAAGCTTTGGATCGGACTTCCATCGGCCCAAAGCGCGCCCACCTCGTTGTCGTAGGCGTTTACCAGCTCGAAGGCGGCCGAGATTGCATTGGTGCTGTAGGAAAACAGCGTCGAGCCCGAAACGATCGTCGCCTTGCGGGTGGAAATCTCCGAGCCGCCCAGCGTCTCAAGCCCGAGAACGTGGCTCTTGAGTTCCGTCAACGCCGCAACCACGTCCGACTCGGTGTCGGCCGGGGCGGTCGGGGCCATCCATGCCAGCAACAACGAAAGGACGGTCATGGACCGCTTGGCGAAATCCTTCGCGCTCGGTGCTCGTTTTTTCCCGTGGTTTTTCATCCTGCTCCTTTGGGCCTATGGCAGCCGCGCGGGCTTTGATGCCATTATATCGTCCCAAAGGTAGCAAAAGAATAACTATACCCGCTTGTATGATTTGCTCATGCCTGTGTATGGCGTCTCGCCATGGTGGGCGGCGGGTTTAGTCCGCGGCCGTTTCCGACTCGACCCGCGCATCGGCCCAGTGGCCGAAGGCGCCTTTGCCGGTGAACTCCAGCATGATGAAATCCAGTCCGCTCACATCGATGTCCACCTCGACCGGGGCGTCGCTCTTGGCCATCTTTTCCTGTTTGAAGATTTCCCGTCCGCCGAACTTGTCTTCCACCAGCACGATGAAGGTCCCCTTGGCGTCGTCGGGCGAGGGGGCGTCGAGGCTGATCGACGCCTTGAAGCGGTCCGCGTTGCCCGCGAGCCGGTACATGACGCGCGATTCGCTTTTGACGCGCAGCCCGTTGTCGAACGTCGGCGCCTGGCCCTCTTTCATGACATAGTAGAGGTCGGCCAGACGGGTGGTGCCCTTGTTCATCACGGTGTATTTTTCCGGCGGCGTCGGGACCGGCCCCGGCAGGGGCGCGCCGCCCAGCGTGCCGACCCGGACGAAGCGATGCCCGTGCTGGGCGAGTTGCTCGGCCGTAAACGAGCCGGTGAAGGTGCCGAGCTCTTTGCGTTCCCAAAGGTCGCGGACCGGCTGTTCGCCGCTAAGGCCAATCTGGCTCCATTGGACGGTGACGTCGGTCGTGTTGGTGCCCTTGTTCAGGAGCAGCACGGCGGTGGTGCCGTCGGAGAGCGGCTTGTTGTAGATCTCGATCTCGTCCTGGTTGTAGACCTTGTAGCCCTGTTGCCCGCGCGGGTCCTGATTGACCGCAATCAGTTCCGGCGCGAGCAGGATCTGCTTGGTGGGGTCCGTCATCGTGCGCAGGTCGTTGCCCGCCATCAGCGGTGCGGCCAAGACGCACCAGAGGCTGAAGTGCACCTTGTCGTAGGCCGGATCCTTCAGGTTGCCGACCTGCAGCATGTCGGGGTCGTTCCAATGGCCGGGGCCGGCGAACTGCCAGAGTCCGTTGAAGCCGGGGTGGCTGGAGCCCGATCCGCCGGAGGTTTCGGCGCAGCGGTAAACCGAATTGATGCGCGGAAAAATGTCGCCGGAGGTGCGCCATAGCTGGCTGTAGTTCTTGCCGCCCCAGATCCACGCGCCTTGGCCGAAGTCGGAGATGCTCAGGATCATCGGGCGGCCGGTCTTTTCGATGGCGGCGCCGTAGATGGCGTAGTCTTCCGAGCTCAGGCGGCCGTTCTTGCGGGCATAGCAGGAGTCGAGCTTGATGTAGTCCACGCCCCAGTCGGCGAAGGACTGCATATCGGCCTCTTCGTGCTCGAAGCTGCCCGGCAGGTCCTGGCAGGTGACGTGCCCGCGGCACTGGTAGATGCCGTACTTGAGCCCTTTGCTGTGGATATAGTCGCCGACGGCCTTCATGCCGCGCGGAAACTTTTCGTAATCGGCGATCAGCTTGCCGTCTTCGTCGCGGACGTTGGCCATCCAGGCGTCGTCGATCACCAGGAAGTCGTATCCGGCGTCGCGCAGGCCCGTGCTGACCATCAGGTCGGCGGTGCGGCGGATGATATCCTCGTTGATCTCCTTCTCGAAGGCGTTCCAGCTGTTCCAGCCCATCGGGGGCGTCGGCGCCAACAGGCCCGGAACCTTGCCGGCGCCGCGCACGGCGCAGCTGGGGTTTTGTTGCGCGAGCGCAATCAGGGCATCGGCCATCGATTGGCCGATCAGCAGGTAGGACTCCGCGTTGCGGTTCCAGTGGTAGTTTTGCTTCGAGGGCGAATCCGCGGCATCGCGCCAGAACGCGGCCGTATCGACCACGGCCACGTTGCCGTTGAAGTCCGGGACGTTGGCCATGGCCTGCTGCGCCCGGATCAGCGCGTCGCCGCGCGGATCCTTGGCCTGCATGCTGCGCATCCCGGTGGTGGCGATGACAAAGGGCAGGTTGGGGGTTCCCAAATCGCGCCGCACGTCGCGGATGAAGAGCTCCATGTTGCGTTCATAGGCGGCGTTGAAGGGTTTGCTGACGCGGTCGTTCCAGCCCTGGTGCCAGCCGAAGCCCGCGATCTCGTAGCCCTGGCCTTCGTAGCCCGGAACATAGGTGCCGATGTCGGCAAGCACGTCGTGGACGCGCGCGAGCATCTGCACATAGTAGAAGCCCGTGTCCTTCGGGGCTCCGGGAATGTGCGCGTAGCCCGCTTCGCCGGCGGCGCTCGGCGGGCAAAAATCGACCGCGAGGCTCTTGCCGCCCCAGGCGGCTTTGATCAGCAGCACGTCGTTGTCGTAGAAGTCGCCGACGGCATGGCCAAACTGCAGTTCGGGTCCGATGGTGGTCGGCAGCGCGCCGAACCCGGCGGTCAGGCCGCCGGTTCTTGTTTTGTCGTTCTTGTCGGTGGAATAGACGAAGACATCGTTGCGGACGGTCCATTGGCCGTCTGCACCGGCCAAGTGCTTGTAGGCGGGTTTGTTTTCGACGACCCACTCGAGGTTGCCTTTTTCGCCTTTGGCGATCTCGCCGTGGCCATGCATGTTCGATTGCCCGGCCAGAATGAAGACCTTGACCGGTTTTTTCGGGGCGGCCTGCGCGCCCGCCGCAAGCAGGGCGACCGGAACCAGGAGGTGGAGTAGGGTGTTTTTGTTTTTCATCATATCCATTATTTTTTCGGTTCGAGGATCGCGGCATAGCCGCCGCCGGGGGCGAGTTTCAAGGTCAGTTTCGAGGTTGCGTTGACGGTCGAGGTTCCGATGTCGGTGTCGGTCGCATCCGTTGCGGCGTTGGGACCGTCCTGCCAATAGGACAAGCGATAGTCGCCCTGGCCGAGAAAGGCGAGGCGGCATTCGAGTTCGCGCGGCGTCCAGTCGGTCATGGCGCCGATGTACCAGGTGTCGGCCTTGCGGCGGGCCACGGCCAGGGATTCACCGACCTGCGCATGCAGTACGACGGTCTCGTCCCACGTGCAGGGGACGGCCGAGAGGAACGGCATGCACTCGGGATTCTTTCGGTATTTGGTCGGGGTGTCGGCCAGCATCTGCAGCGGGCTGAGGTAGACCACGTACATGGCGAGCTGGTGGCAGCGGGTGCCTTGGCTGCCCGGATTGCGGCCGACCGCGCGGAAGGTTTCCTTCGTGTAGTTGTCCATGGCGCCGGGCGTGTAGTCCATCGGGCCGGCGGCCATGCGGGTGAAGGGCAAGAGCACCGCCATTTCCGGCGTTGCGTTTTTGCTCCATTTGTTCTGTTCCAAGCCCTGCACCGATTCGTGGGTCAACACGTTGGGGTAGGTGCGGTGCAGTCCGGTCGGTTTCGAGCCGCCGTGGAAGTCGACCAGCAGCCGGTGCTTCGCGGCCTCGGCGGCGACCCGTTCGCAGAAGTCCATCATCAGCTGGTCGTCGCGCTGCATGAAATCGACCTTGATACCTTTGATGCCCCATTCGGCGAACTGCTCGAAGGCCGCATCGAAGTTTTGGTCCAGTGCGGAGGAGGTCATCCAGAGAATGACGCCCACGTTTTTGGCGGCGCCGTATTCGACCAGCCCGGCGATGTCCATGGCGGGGACGACGTCGAGCAGGTGTTCCGCGCCCGGAATGCTCCAGCCTTCGTCGAGAATGACGTACTGCAGGTTGTTGCTGCCCGCAAAGTCGATGAAGGCCTGGTAGGTGGCTTGGTTGAAGCCGGCCTTGAACCCGCAGTCGGTGATGTTGCGGAAGTTCCACCAGTCCCAGGAAACCTTGCCCGGCTTGATCCACGAGGTGTCGGCCAGGCGGGACGGCTCGGCCAGGGTGTACAGCAGGGTGGAGGTCAGCAGGCCGGCATCGTCCGCGACGACGAACGCGCGCCAGGGGAAGCTGCGGGTGCCGGGGCACTTGGCGAGAAAATTGCTCGGTTCGGCCACCGTCAGGTTGCGGTCGCCCTTGAGTTGGGTCTTGGCCGGGTAGGGCGGGAACACGGCCTTGATGCCGTTGCCGGCCGTGCCTTCGATCCAGAGGCCCGGATAGCGTTCCACGTTGACGTCGGTGAGCAGCAGGTTGCGGGTTTCATCCAGCTCGACCAGCAGCGGCGGGCTTACGGGTTGGCCTTGCGGCGCGGCGGAGAGCGGAATCCGGCTGAAGCGGCGTTCCTGATGGGAGTAGAATCCGCGCGGTTCCGGAATCGGATAATGCGCCTGAACGTCCTCCGCGAATGCAAGCGCCAGCTCTTCGGCGTTGACGATCACCTCGTCCTGGTCGATCCGGCTCTCCCAACGGTAGGCGGCGCCGTCGTCGTAGACGCGGATGCGCAGATCCACCGGGCCGTCGAACCGCACCAGGGTTTCGTTGCCGCGTTCGTGGATGCGGCCGGCAATCGTGGGCACTTCCGGAACGACTTCGCGGTCGATGACGCTCGTCGAAACCTTTTTGATCCCGTTCTTGCCGGGGTACTCCACCCCGTCGATCGTGATCGACATCGGAACGCAATCGACGACGCGGCGGCCTTCGATCGTGAGCGAACCCACGATTCCTTCGCCGGTTGGGTTGACGGCGAACGCGATGGTTTTACCGGGGGAGCTCGTGGTGTACGCCTTCGCCTGGGCCGCCGGCGATGCCAGGGCAGCCACCGCCGCCAAAATCAAATAATTCCGTATCATATGCATAAGCCTTTTCTCTTTAATCGTGGACTGAAAAACCTATCCGAGGCGAAATGGCCGCGTCTAGTAGAATCTGGGCATGCCTGTGTAGGTTCCGTCCGTTGTCGCCGCGCGCGGCCGCCCGCGCGCGGGCCTAGCGCCCATTGGCGAGACGCAGCGCGTTGCGGAACGGAAGCCCCGCCGCGCGGATTTTTTTCTGCGTTGCGGGAATGTCGTACTCCACGCGCCGCATGGTGATGGTTTGGCGGTCGAGATCGTAGATGACGTAGGCCGCCTTCGGGTTGCGGTCCCGCGGCTGGCCCACGCTGCCGACGTTGACGAGGTAGTGGAATCCCGGCTTGATCCGGATCGTTTTGTAGAACCCTTTATCGATGGCGGTGCCCTTGATGAAGGCCAGCGGCATGTGCGTGTGGCCGAAGAAGCAGACCTGGTTGAACTGGTTGCGGAAGTTGGCGTCGGCCGCCTTGCGCTTGAAAATATAGTTCCAGCGGTGCGGGTTGCTCAACGAGCTGTGCACGATCGTGAAGTTCTCGATGTCGAGGATCAGCGGCAACTGGCGCAGGCCTTTCCGGTCGAGGGCCGAGAGTTGCTTGCGCGTCCAGCGGATGCTCTTTTGCGCCATCGGCGTGAAGAGCTCCATCGATTCGTTGCAGGCGGCGTAGTAATCGTGGTTGCCTTGCACCATCTTGCAGTCGAGGCTGCGGAGGATCTTCAGGCACGCCTTGGGGTCGGCATTGTAGCCGACCACGTCCCCGGTGCAGGCATAGTGGGTTACTCCCTGTTCCTCCGCATCCTTCAGCACCGAGGTGAGGGCCTCGAGGTTGGCGTGGACGTCTCCTAAAATCGCATATTTCATTAAAATGATATTCCAAACTGTTTGAATTCCCCGGTCGCCGCTTCCCAGCGGATGCGCTCGTTCGCAATGTTCCGGCCCAGCCCGGAAGCGCGTATGGCGTTGTGCAGGTCGACCAGCTCCTGCTGCGGCCCCTCGGCCACGACTTCCACGTCGCCGTCCCAGAGGTTGCGGACAAATCCGGTAACCGCCAGCGGTTGCGCAACGCGGCAAACCGTGTAGCGGAAGCCGACGCCCTGGACCCGCCCGGAAAAAACCAGGATCAATCGCTTGTTGGTACCACCGGATGCCATGCGTTGTTTATATCCCAATCCTCGCAACACTTCAAAGTTCCAATAGTTGGAAAAAAGGGTTTTTCGTTCGGCCCGAAAATGCAGAATGGCGCCCGTGCGCATCCCGTTTTTTGCATTGGAGAGGAATGGCCATGGAAGAAAACCGTTTTGAACAAATGTACCGGGCGGGCAACCCGCCGTGGCATCATGGTGCGCCGGATGGCAATCTGGCCCGGATCGTCGAGCAATATGCCATCCAGCCGTGCCGGGTGCTGGATCTGGGCTGCGGCATGGGGAGCAATTCCATTTGGCTTGCCCAGCATGGCTTCGAAGTCCACGGGTTGGATCTGTCGCGGACCGCGATCGAAAGCGCCCGCCCGCGGTTGGCGGCGGCCGGCGTCGATTGCGACCTGCAGGTCGGCGACTTCCTGGCCGACGAGGTGGAGGGCGCTCCGTTCGGTTTTGTTTTTGACCGCGGGTGTTTCCATGGCATGGCGGAACCCACGGAACGGGCCCGGTTTGCCCGGAACGTCGCGGCGGTTTTGGGGCCGGGCGGGTTGTGGCTTTCGCTGATCGGCAACGCCGACGAGCCCCAGCGCGAGGTTGGGCCGCCGCGCTTGTCGGCGCGTGAGATCGTTCTGGCCGCCGAACCGCATTTCGAGGTTCTCCACTTGGTTTCCGGCCGGTTCGGCGACGCGCAGGAGAACCCGCCGCGGAACTGGATTTGCCTGATGCGCAAGCGCGCTAGCGTTCCGGGCGCGTGAAGACGGGCGCGT
>NZ_JBFJYW010000073.1:0-13588 GCF_041622395.1 Pontiella sp.
CGCCCTCGTATGCGGCCGAATGGCCCGGCGTGCCGGCGGCCAACATGGCCGGGGCCATCCGCCAACTCGGCTTCCACGCCGTCAGCGAAACCGCCCTCGGCGCCGAAGCCGTCAGCCTGTCGCTGGCCGAATCGTTCCGCAGCGCGCGGCCGGGCCTGCACATTTCCACGGCCTGCCCGGTGGTGGTCGACCTCATCCGCAAATACCAACCGCGTTTCACCCCAAACCTCACGCCGCTGCTCAGCCCGATGCAGGCGCACGCGCGGCTGCTCAAGCGCCACTACGGCGAGGATACGCACGTCGTCTTCATCGGCCCGTGCATCGCCAAGAAAAACGAGTGCGACGAACTTCCCGGCCTCACCGACATCGCCCTGACCTTCATGGATCTCGCCCAATGGTTCGAGCAGGAAGGCATCGATCCCGCCGGCGCCGCCCCGCACCCCTTCGAACCGGAAGAGGCGGTCCACGGCGCCCTCTATCCCGTGGTCGGCGGCATGAACCGCACGCTGGAGGACTATGACCTCCCCAACGTGGAGCTGCTTTCCGCCAGCGGCATGGAAACCATCTTGCAGACGCTGGAAAACCTGGATACCGCGGCCCTGACGGAACCCGTGTTCCTCGAAGCACTCGCCTGCCCCGGCGGCTGCATCGGCGGACCGCGCACCAACCGGAACGAGGCGTTGCTGACCGGCGAGCTGGCCGTTCGCAAACGGGCCCGCGGACACGGCCCCGGCGAGCTCGCCGAGCCGGCGCCCGCCCACGTCTTCCAGGCGGCCCCGCAGGAGTTGGAAAAAATCAGCGAAGCGGAGATCCGCGCCGCGCTCAGAAAGGTGGGCAAGCACCGCGCCGAGGACGAACTCAACTGCGGCGGCTGCGGCTACGAAACCTGCCGCTCCTTCGCCCTGGCCCTGCTCACCCACAAAGCCGAACCCGACATGTGCCTCTCCCACCTGCGCAAGCTGGCCCAGAACAAGGCCAACGCCCTGCTGCGCCGGATGCCCTCGGGCGTCGTCATCGTCGACGAAAACCTCCACATCGTGGAGTGCAACGAAAACTTTGCCCGGACCGCCGGGGCCGACACCCTGCTCGGCTACGCCGCCAAGCCCGGGATGGCCGGGGCCGACCTGCGCAAGATCCTCCCGTTCGCCAAGCTGTTCGAACAGGTCAAGCGCACCGGACAAGAGTACCGGTCCGATACCTTCCGCGACGGCGACAAGCTGCTCAACGTTTCGATCTTCCCGATCGAGGACGGCAAGACCATCGGCGGCATCCTGCTCGACGTCACCAAGACCGAGCATCGCCGCGAGATGATCGCGCAAAAGGCGAAAGAGGTCATCGAGAAAAACATGGTGACCGTACAGAGCATCGCCTGCATGCTGGGCGAACACATGGCCGACACCGAGATCCTGCTGCGCTCCATCGCCGACAACTATTCCGACACCACCGACCATCCATGAACGATCTGTTTACAGAACTGGAATTCCACCAGGTGCGCAAGCACTCGCAACACACGGCGGGCGATGCGTTCATGGTCCACAAGGATTCGGCCAACGGCCGCCTGCTGACGGTACTCTCGGACGGGCTCGGCAGCGGCGTGAAAGCCAACATCCTTTCGAACATGACCGCGCGCATGGCGATCAAATTCGCCGAAACCGACACGGATTTCACGCACTACGCAAAGGTCATCATGAATGCGCTGCCCGTCTGCCAGGTGCGCAAGATCGCCTACGCCACCTTCACCGTGGTGGATTGCCGCTCGGACGGCAGCGTCCAGATCGTGGAACAGGGCAACCCGCCCTTCATCCTGCTGCGCGGCGGCGTGCCGGTCGAAGTCCCGTTCGAGGAACACGGCAGCGCCCAGGGCGACTACCGGAAACTCAAGGTCTACCGCTTCGCCGCCCGCCCCGAGGACCGGATCGTTTTCTTCAGCGACGGCGTCACGGAGTCGGGCATGGGCTCGGCCACCTATCCGCTGGGCTGGCGCAACAAGGGCTGCGGGGAATTCGCGCAGAAGCTGGTGGCCGACGACGCGCGCCTATCGGCGCGCGCGCTCGCCGAACAGATCGTCCGCCGGGCGTTGCATAACGAACCCGACCGCCGGGCCTACGACGATATCACCTGCGGCGTCCTCTATTTCCGCACCCCGCGCCGCACCCTGCTGGCCTCCGGCCCGCCCTTCTCGGAAAAGCGCGACGCCGAGTACGCCGAAACCATCCGCTCCTTCGACGGCTGCAAAATCGTCAGCGGCGGCACCTCGGCGGAAATCGTGGCGCGCGAAATGGGCGTCGAGATCGAAACCGACCTGTTCCGTTTCCGCCGTTCCAACCTGCCGCCGATTTCGAAGATGGCGGGCGTGGATCTGGTGACCGAGGGCATCCTCACCCTGACCGAGACCCTCAATCTACTGGAGAGCGGCCAGGACCCGGCGCGCGAAAACGCCGCCACGCTACTGCGCGAACAGCTGCTCAACTCGGACGTCATCCATATCCTCGTCGGCACCAAGATCAACCAGGCGCACCAGGATCCGAATTTGCCGATCGAACTGGAGATCCGCCGCAGCCTGATGCGCCGCATCGCGAAGGTGCTCGAAGAGAATTATTTGAAGGAAGTAAACTTGGAGTTCATATGAAAAAAGTCAACGTGTCCATCTGCACCGGGACCACCTGCTACCTAATGGGAGCGGCGCACCTGTTGCTGCTCGACGAAATGCTCGATCCCTACCTGCGCGACCATGTCGAAATCCGCGGCGTCCATTGCCTCGGCTTTTGCAACGACGAAACCAAAGGCAAGGCCCCGTTCGTCCAGGTCGATGACCAGGTCATCACCAACGCCAACATCACCAAAGTGCTCGATACCGTGCGCGAAATTCTCGAAACGGAGTCCTAACCATGTTCCACGACAACCACGCCAACCGTCTCCGCAAGGAAATCCTCGTTCGGGTGGCCCGCGCCTTTTTCACCGACGAAGCCGCCGACACCCTCAACCGCATACCGCTGGCGATGCGCCCGAAGGACGCCAAGGATTCTTCGCGCTGCTGCATCTACAAAGACCGCGCCGTCCTGAAATACCGCACCATGGCGGCCCTCGGCTTCGGCGTCGAAAGCGAATCCGACGAGCTCAAACCCATCAGCGAATACTATGCCGACGCGCTGCAGCGCGAGGAAGCCGCCCCGCCCGTACTGACGGTGATCGACGTGGCCTGCAGCGCCTGCGTGACCTCGCGCTACAGCGCCACCAACGCCTGCAAGGGCTGCATTGCCCGCTCCTGCGAAAGCGTCTGCCCCAAGGACGCCATCGAGTTCCGCAACGGCAAAGCCGAACTCAACCCCGAAAAGTGCGTCAACTGCGGACTCTGCATGCAAGCCTGCCCCTACCACGCCATCATCCGCATTCCGATCCCGTGCGAAGAGGCCTGCCCCGTCGGCGCCATCTCCAAAGACGAAACCACCGGGCGCGAAGTCATCGACCACTCCAAATGCATCTACTGCGGGAAATGTTTCCGGGAGTGCCCCTTCGCCGCCATCACCGATCTTTCGCAAATGATCGACGTGCTCAAGCAGCTCAACCACGGGAACGTCGTGGCGATGGTCGCGCCGTCGATCGTCGGCCAGTTGCCGGGCACCCTGCCCCAGCTCGTTGGCGCGCTGAAGCAGGTGGGCTTTGCGGACGTGCTCGAGGTGGCCGAAGGCGCCGACGAAACGACGCTGCACGAAAGCGCCGAGTGGTCGGAAAAAATGGCCGAAGGCGCCCGTTTCATGACCACCTCCTGCTGCCCGGCCTATATCGAGACCGTCGATAAGCATCTGCCGGAAATGAAGCAGTACGTTTCGGACACGCCGACCCCGATGGCCTACACCGCCGCCAAGGCCCGAACCGCCAACCCGGATGTCAAGACCGTCTTCATCGGCCCGTGCATTGCCAAGCGCGTCGAGGCGGCCCGGAATCCGGAGGTCGATTTCGTCCTAACCTTCGAAGAGCTCGGCGCCATTCTGGTGGGCGCGGGCGTCGATGTGCTGGAGTGCGCCGAATCCCCATTGGGGGACCGGGTCCACGTCGAAGGGCGCGGCTTTGCCGCCAGCGGCGGGGTAACCGCCGCCGTGCAGGCGGTCGCCCCCGGCAACGCCGCCCTGCAACCCCTGCTCGTCGACGGCATCGACCGCAAGGCGATCAACCAAATGCGCGTGTGGGCGAACAAGAGCTGCCCCGGCAACTTTGCGGAAGTGATGTCCTGCGAGGGCGGTTGCATCGCAGGTCCCGGCACCCTCGGAAATCCAAAGATCGCCCTGCGGCAACTGAAGGAATTCCTCAAGGATAGCCCGTCGCTGAAGACCGAATGCGCGGTTCTTGATTGAATCCCGGGGTTCGATTCGCCTTGAGGGCCGCCTGCTCCCAGGCCCGCAAGGCGCGCTTGCGGTCGGGGCCCCAGCGGTAGCCGCCGAGGGCCCCCGATGCGCAGACGACCCGGTGGCACGGGATCAGGAATCCGATCGGGTTGCACCCAACGGCGGAGCCGACGGCGCGCGCCGCCGCGGGTTTCCCGATGCGAGCGGCCACGTGGCCATAGCTCGCGGACTGCCCGAACGGAATGGCCAACAACGCCTGCCAGACCTTGAGCTGGAACGCCGTCCCCTGCACATAGAGCCGGCGCGCCGGGGGCCCCGCAAAAATCGCTGCCCACCAGGCCGCGGCCGCGGCGTCATCGCGCACCACGTCCGCATGGGGCCATTGGTGCCGCAAGCCGTCCCATGCGCCCGCCTCCTCGAAAGAGAGGTGGCAGAGGCCGCGCGGACACTCGGCAACCAAACAGGTGCCGAACGGCGACTCGGCATAGCCCGCAACGATCGTCCACCCCGCGCCCCCCGTATCGGCGGGCAACGCTTCGCAATGCGCATCGGATGCGTCGAGGACTGCGGCCATCTTTCCGTCGTGCATGCGGCCCGCCTACCAAACCGTCTTAATCGATCCGCCATCCGCGGCGATGGTCTGGCCGGTGATGTAGGAGGCGGCATCGGAGAGCAGGAAGGCACCGAGCTTGCCGAACTCCTCGATCGTGCCGTATCGGCCCAGCGGAATAATGAGTTCGTTGGCGGCCCGGACGTCTTCGATCGAAAGATCCTGCGCATCCGCCCGCAGGGCATCCAGCGATTGCACGCGGTCGGTATCGATCCGCCCCGGCAACAGGTTGTTGACGCGGATATTTTCGGATGCGAGTTGCCGCGAAAGGCTTTTGGCCAGGCTGGCGACGCCCGAGCGCATGACGTTGGAAAGCAGCAGCACATCGATCGGTTCCTTCACCGAAACGGAGGTGATGGTGAGGATCGAGCCGCCGCCGACCGCGCGCATGGAGGGCAGCACGGCGCGGATCATCCGTACGGCGCTCATCAGGGTCAGGTCGAAGGCGGATTGCCAGTCGGCGTCGTCGAAATCATCGAAGTTACCGGTCGGCGGTCCGCCCGCATTGACGACCAGCGCATCGACCCCGCCGAAGGCATCGGTCGTGTTGTCGAGCCACTCGAGAATCGAAGCCGGCTTGGTGACGTCGAGAACGTTGGCCAGCACATCGGTTCCGGTTTCCTCGATCAGCGCATCGGCGGCATCGAACACCTCCGCTTCCGTGCGCGCGCCCAGCGAAACCAGCGCGCCTTCGCGCGCCAACGCCTGCGCGATTCCAAACCCCAGCCCCTTGCTCGAAGCCGCGACCATCGCCACTTTTCCATGTAATCCCAAATCCATTTTTGCCTCCGTTTCCGTCTACAACAACCGATGAACCGCCACCACCACCCCGGCATCGGCGGCGGCATGGGTCAGGATGCCCAGGCCCAGGCCACCGAACCGGCCCGCCGCCCAGCGCCAGAACACCGAGCTCCCCACCAACACGCCGAACACCATAAACAGCCAGGGCCAATGAATCAATTGCAACAGCACCAACACATGGTAGCCCGCGAACAGCAGATCCTGCGAGCAAAGCCCCGTGGACCGCTCCGGCGCCATGCCCTGCCAGTGGAGCTCTTCGAGGATGGGATGGACGATCGAAAAATAGGGAATGAGCAGCCGCCACGACCACCCGGTCAATCCATAGTGCGCCAGCCATTCCGGCAGGATGCCTTCGCGCGCCGCCAGCCACGGCCAGAGGAAATAGACCACGGGCGCGGCCATGGCGCACACGAGAACGCCCGGCAGGGTTAGCGGATTCTTGAACCCGGCGAACAGGTTAGGCGTGCGGCGCCCGACCCTGCAGGCCACAATGCCGGCGTGATAGAGCAACAGCGCCGCCCACGCGCTGCGGAACCCATACATGCCCACCAGCACGGCAACATACGGGATAAGTCCGGCAATCGGCTTCATGGCGAAAAGCTATAATCCATTTTCGAGGTTGCGCCAATTCCGGAAGTTGGCGAAAGTGCTTCGCATGCAGAATGAATGGATTCAACCGATACTCGACGAAGCGAAAGCCAAAGGGCTGGAGCGCACCGCGCGCGTCTACCCCGAAGCCGGCGGCGTCATCAAAATCGACGGCCAAGAGGTGCTCAACTTTTCGAGCAACGACTATCTCGATCTCGGCCGCCACCCGCACGTGGTGGACCGGGCGCGCGAGGCGCTCGACCACTACGGCATCGGCGCCACCGCCTCGCGTCTGGTGACGGGCACCCTGCCGATCCACGAAGAGCTCGAAGCGCGGCTCGCCCGCGAAAAGGGCTACCAAAGCGCGCTCGTCTTCGGCTCGGGCTACATGGCCAACGCCGGAACCATTCCGGTCCTCGCCGGGCGCGACGACCTCATCTTCGCCGACAAGCTGGTGCACGCCAGCATGATCGACGCCTGCAAGCTTTCGGGCGCAAAGCTCGTGCGCTGGGCGCACAACGATGCCCGGGCACTGCAAACGCGGCTGGAACAATCCGCCGGCACCCCCGGCCGAAAACTGATTATCACCGAGTCCGTCTTCAGCATGGATGGCGACATTGCCCCGTTGAAGGAAATCGCCGCGCTGGCCGAAAAGCACGGGGCGATGCTGATGGTCGACGAAGCGCACGCCACGGGGACCTTCGGTAAAAACGGCAGCGGCCTCGTCCGCGAGCTGGGCATTGAAAACGCGGTCACGGTTTCGATGGGCACCATGAGCAAGGCGATGGCGGGCTACGGCGGCTTCATTGCCTGCTCCAACAATCTGCGGCAACTGCTGGTCGGCTCGTCGCGCGCCTTCATCTACACCACCGCCCCGCCCCCGGCCGTGATCGGCGCGGCGCTCGGCGCGCTCGACGTTTTCGAGGCCTCGCCGCGCCTCGGTAGCATCCTGCAGGCGAACGCGGACTATTTCCGCTCGATGCTCCACGAGGCCGGACTCGACACCCTGCAAAGCCAAAGCCAGATCATCCCGATCGTCATCGGCGACAACGAAAAAGCCGTCGCCATCTCGCAGAAACTGCGCGACCAAGGCATCATTTGCGCGGCCATCCGCCCGCCGACGGTCCCCCCCGGCTCCGCCCGCCTGCGCATTTCCATCACCCTCGCCCACCTCGTCGATGAGCTCGAACGCGCCGCGAAACTCATCATTGCCGCGGTGAAAAATTAAGTGAAATCCGTATTGGTCATTTCAGGGTGGGCCCATGGGATCGAACATATCCGCCCGATGGGCAATGCGCTGGCCGACCGTTTCGACGTGCGGTTGATGACCGGGTCGGACGTGCTCGAAGCGCGGCACCTCCCGGAAGCCGACTATATCGTCACCGGCTCGATGGGCGGGTTGCTGGCGATGGAGCTGCTGCCGCCGCGTTGCCAAAAGCTGGTGCTGATCTCCTCCACCGCCAAATTCTGCGCGGACGAGGGCTATCCCTGCGGAACGCCCGAACGAATCCTCAAGCGCATGATTCTGCAACTCCAACGCCATCCGGAAGCGGTGTTGGCCGACTTCTACCGCAACGTCCACCACCCGTATGCGCACACTTGCGCAAGTGTGGGCGAACCGCTCGAAACCTTGGTCGCGGGGCTGGACTATCTGCTGGCGTCGGATGTGCGCGCCCGGGTTCCATCCATCGGCATTCCGGTCCTGTTGCTGCACGGTGCGCTTGACCGGATCATTCCCCCGGCGGCGGCGGAGTGGCTGCACGCCCATTTGCCGAACAGCGAATTGAAGCTTTTCGAGGACGACGGCCACGCCCTGCCCGCCCACCACTTCGAGGACGTAATCCAAGAAACCCTGCAGTTCCTGCAAAAGGCCCCCGACGATGAATGAACCACTGAAACTGGGCTGGCGCGAATGGTGCGCCCTGCCGGAACTGGGAATACCCGCCATCAAGGCCAAGATCGATACCGGCGCAAAAACCTCCTGCCTGCACGCCTTCTTCGTGGAGCCCTACTGCGAAGCCGGCGTTCGCTTCGTGCGCTTCAAGGTCCATCCGCTTCAGCGCAACGAGACGCTGGTTCGCGAATGCATCGCCCCCGTAAAGGACGAACGGATCGTCAGCGATTCGGGCGGGCATAAAGAGTTGCGCTATATCATTGATACGAAGGTGTTAATTGGCGATAAGTGCCGGCTGATTGAGATGTCGCTCACCAACCGGGATTCCATGCGTTTCCGCATGCTGCTCGGCCGCCGCGCCATGGAAGACAACACGCTCGTCAATCCAGCGGCTTCCTACCTCAACGGGAAACTCAAGGCCAAATCCATATACGGCCTGCTTTGAATTTGGAGAAAACTATGAAAATCGCACTGCTATCCCGGAATGCGAAACTTTATTCCACCCGCCGACTCAGAGAGGCGGCCGAGAAAAAGGGCCACGAAGTGGTCACGATCGACGTCTTGCGCGCCTATATGAACATCGCCTCGCACAACCCGACGATCCACTACAAAGGCGAAGCGCTCGAGGGGTTCGACGCGGTGATTCCGCGGATCGGCGCCTCCGTGACCTTCTACGGAGCGGCCGTTCTGCGGCAGTTCGAGATGATGGGCGTCTACCCGCTGAACGAATCGGTGGCCATCACGCGCTCGCGCGACAAACTGCGGTCGCTGCAACTGCTTTCGCGCCGGGGGATCGGGCTGCCGGTGACGGGATTCGCGAGCAAGCCGGACGACATCAAGGACGTGATCAAGATGGTCGGCGGCGCCCCGCTGGTGGTGAAGCTGCTGGAAGGCACCCAGGGCATCGGCGTGGTTTTGGCGGAAACGCAAAAGGCGGCCGAAAGCGTGATCGAGGGGTTCATGGGCGTGAAGGCCAACATTTTGGTGCAGGAATACATTGCGGAATCCAAGGGGGCGGATATCCGCTGCTTCGTGATTGGAAACAAGGTGGTGGCGGCGATGCAACGCAAGGCCGCACCCGGCGAGTTCCGCTCCAACCTGCACCGTGGCGGCAGCTCCTCGCTGATCCGCATCACGCCCGAAGAACGCTCCACGGCGGTGCGCGCCGCGAAGATCATGGGATTGAACGTGGCGGGGGTCGACCTGCTGCGCGCCAACCACGGCCCCGTGGTGATGGAGGTCAACTCCAGCCCCGGCCTCGAGGGCATCGAAAAGGCCACCGGGAAGGATATTGCCGGGCTGGTGATCGACTACATCGAAAAGAATGCCGAAGCCGGAAAAACCAAAACCAAGGGGCAGGGATAGCTCATGCAAGCGGCCATCACGATTGGCGGTAACGAAATCAAGGCGGGGACCCGGCAGTCCATTCATCTGCCGCTCCCGCAGTTTTACAACTATTCACCGACCAGCATGATCGTGCATGTTTTTCATGGGCGCAATCCCGGCCCCTGCGTGCTGGTCTCTTCGGCCCTCCATGGCGATGAGATCAACGGGGTGGAGATCATCCGCCGCGTGCTCGGCCACAAGTCCATCGACCGGATCAAGGGCACCCTGATTCTGATTCCGGTGATCAACGTCTTCGGCTTTGTTTCGCAGTCGCGCTACCTGCCCGACCGGCGCGACCTGAACCGCTCCTTTCCCGGCTCGCCCAAAGGCTCGATGGCCGCCCGGCTGGCCCATGTGCTCATGTCGGAAGTGCTGCCCCGCTGCACGCACGTGATCGACCTGCATACCGGCGCCGTCGCCCGCGAAAACTTTCCGCAGGTGCGGGCCACCCTCAACGGCAACCGGGAGCTCGAAGAGATCGCCAAGGCGTTCAATGCGCCGGTGGTGCTGGATTCGCCTTTGCGCGCCGGCACCTTCCGCAAGGCGGCGCATGACCTCGGCATTCCCTCGATCGTATACGAAGCCGGCGAGGCGCTTCGGTTCGACGAGGTTTCGATCCGCGCCGGCGTGGTTGGAATACTCAACATTTTGTCCCATCTGGGCATGACCCGCAAACGCACGCGCCGGAAGGAACACCAGCCGCTGATCGCCAAGAGTTCGCAGTGGGTGCGGGCCACCCAAAGCGGCATCGCCCGGTCGATCGTTGCGCTCGGGGCGAAGGTCTCGGTCGGCGACGAGCTGGCCTACATCAGCGATCCGTCCGGCGGACACGAGGAAATCGTGAAGAGTTCCGTGGCGGGGATCGTGATTGGCCGGACCCGGCTACCGCTGGTGCATGAAGGCGAAGCCATTTTCCACATCGCCCGCTTTTCCCGCCCCACGGCGGTCGCCGAATCGATTGAAAACTTCCAGGATGCGTTCGATCCGCTCACCGATACGATCGAAAGCGACGAACCGCCGGTGGTCAGCTGATTCGGCGCCTCGGTCCGATCCCGGCCTCAGAGATCCGCCGAGGCTTTCATGCCTTCATCGAGCAGGACTTCGGGCGAGATGGTGGCCTGCATGGCCATCACCACGGCCACCAGCCCGGTCCAGCCCGTCTGGTGGGCGGCCCCGATTCCCGCGCCGTTGTCCCCGTGGAAATATTCGTAGAAGAGGAGATGGTCGCGCCAGTGCGGATTGCGCTGGAAGGTTTCGTTTCCGCCATAAAGCGGCCGCGTTCCCGCATCGTTTTTCAGGAAAATGGCGATGAGGCGGCGCCCCAGTTCGCGTTCGATTTCATGCAGCGTTTTCAGCTGCCCCGACCCGGTGGGGCATTCGATGGTAAATGCGTCGCCATAGTAGGTGTAGAGATTCCGCAGCGCCCGTAGAATCAGGAAATTGATAGGCATCCAGACCGGCCCGCGCCAATTGGAGTTGCCGCCAAACAACCCCGAGTCCGACTCGGCCGGCATATATTCGACCGTGTGCGCCACGCCGTTCCAGTGGAAGGTATAGGGGTGTTCCGCATGAAAGCGCGACAGCGAGCGGATGCCGTGCGGCCCCAGAAACTCGTTTTCATCGAGCATGCGCGACAGCACGCGGCGAAGCTTTTCGTCGTCCAGCACCCCCAGCAAACGCCGCCCCTGCACGCCGAGACAATCCGGGCATGCGATATGCCGGACCAGCGCCCCTTTGCGGTCGATCAGCGAGATATAGCGCTCTTTGAAATGCGGCAGCGAATCCAGCAGGTCCGCATCGATCACCGTCGACGCGCACAACGGCAGCAAGCCCACCAGCGACCGCACCTTGAGGCGGGTGCCGCTGCCGTCGGGGAAGCGCAGCACGTCGTAGAAAAAGCCATCGTCTTCGTCCCACATCTCATCCGCGTTGATACCCGGCCGATCCATCATCCCGGCGATGCTGATGAAGTGGTCCAGATAGCGCAGCGCCTCGTCGTCGTACCGCTCGGGATCGGTGCGCGCGAGTTCCAGCGCGATCTGCACCATGAACTGGGCAAAGAGCACCATCCAGGCGGTGCCGTCGGATTGCTCCAGCGCCCCGCCGGTCGGCAGTTCCTTGCTGCGGTCGAACACGCCGATATTATCGAGCCCGAGGAACCCGCCCTCGAAGACGTTTTTTCCGGTCGGGTCCTTTTTGGCCAGCCACCAGTTGAAATTGAGCGCGAGGCGGTCGAACGCCTGCCGGAGAAAGGCGGTATCTCCGCCATCGCCCCGGCGCGTCTTGTCGATGGAATACACGGCAAACACGGCGAAGGGATGGACCGGCGGGTTGACATCGCTGAAGTTCCATTCGTACGCCGGCAACTGCCCGTCGGGATGCTGGTAGCGTTCGTCCAGGAACAGCAGCAGTTGCTGTTTCGCGAACGCTTCGTCCACCAGCACCAGCGCGATGGTGTGGAAAGCCAGGTCCCAGGTGGCGTACCACGGGTATTCCCATTTGTCCGGCATGGAAACCACATCGTGGTTGCGCAGATGGCCCCACTCGCTGTTGCGGATGGCCAGCCCCTCCCGCGCGTGCTCCTGCAACCAGCTTTTGACATCGTACTCGTAATATTGCTTCGACCACAGCATGCCTGCCAAGGCCTGCCGGGCCACGGCGCGTTCGTCGGCGGACAACGAAGCCGGCAGCAGGTCGCGGTAGAACGCGTCGCACTCGGCCCGCCGGTCGCCGAAGACCGTTTCGAACTCCGGGCCGAACGCGTCGCTTTCCGCCGCGTAGACGGCTTGGGTCAGGCGCATGCGCAGCGTGCGGGTTTCGCCCGGCGGAATCTCGAGGGCATAGTCCGCGGCCACTTTGGTGCCGACGTTCTCGGCATTCACGGCGCCGGGATTCCCGGACACCACGAAATCGTCGATTCCGTCCTTGGTATACGGATAGGCGTTGGGGGAATCGAACAGCCGTTTTTGGTTGGTTTCGTTTTCGGTATAGCGCAACGGGGGCGAGCCTTCGAAGTAGAGCCGATACTCTCCGAGCTCGGGATGGCTCGCGCGGACGTGGTCGGTGCCGGCGAGCATCGGTCGCGGCGCCGGGCCGGGTTCCCACACCCAGACATTCCGGAACCAGAGCGTCGGCAACACGCGCAGCGCAGCTGCCTCGGGCCCGCGGTTGCAGACGCCGATTTTCACCAGGATATCCTCGGGACCGGCCTTCGCATATTCCACGAACACATCGAAATAGCGGTCCTCGTCGAAGATGCCGGTATCGAGCAGCTCATACTCCATCTCTTTTTTGGAGCGCGCCAGATTGGTGGCTTTGAGATCCGCGTACGGGAATTCCCGCTGGGGATATTTATAGAGATATTTCAGGTACGAGTGGGTGGGCGTGCTGTCGAGGTAGAAATAATAGTCCTTCCCGTCTTCGCCATGGTTGCCCTGTTCGTTCGACAGGCCGAAGGCGCGTTCCTTCAGACACGGATCCTTCCCGTTCCAAAGCGCGACCGAAAAGCAGAGCAGTTGCCGGTCGTCGGAGAGCCCGGCCAGTCCATCCTCGCCCCGGCGGTAGGCGCGCGACCGCGCATGTTCGAACGGGAGATAATCCCATGCGTTGCCGTCGACACTGTAGTCTTCGCGAACCGTCCCCCATTGGCGCTCGCTCAGATAGGGGCCCCACTTTTTCCAACTCGCTTCACTCATGCGTTCATCCATTCCTTTGCCATGCGCCTTGCCGAAGAGCCGAAACTCCGACCTACCGTTTATTCAGGCCATCCAGGACCGCCACCTTGCGTGGGACCGTTGAATACGCAGTCCGCACGGCCCGAATCTTCACTGCGGGAGCTCCGGCGCCGGGACGGGTGCGGGATTTTTCATGAACGCCTCAACCTCGGAAATCCGGCTGAATCCGAGCATCGTGCGCGCGATGCTTTGCGCCTGTTGCATGGTGACGGCTTCCACCGCCCGCTGGACA
>NZ_JBFJYW010000074.1:0-13506 GCF_041622395.1 Pontiella sp.
GCCTTCAAGGGGAACGCTCCGTTCGGAATTACCTGCGCAAGCTGCCAAACCCGACTCAAGGTGGTGCCGCTCCAAACCGCATAAAAAAAGGCGGGATGGAAACCATCCCGCCTTTCGCATTCGCTCCGTTACCCGCCTAGAATTTCAGGTCGGCTTTTTTCAGCCGAGCGGCGAGTTCGTTCAGCACGCGCTCGTCGTCCGCTTCGCCGGCGGATTCGAACACGGCGCCGAAGCGGATGAACGGGCCGGTGTTGTCCCACGGAACCGTGGAGATGCCGAATTTTTCGATGAGGTAAAGCGACGCTTCCTCGGCGTTGGCGAAGGTGGTTTCGCCGGCGCCCTTGGGGGCCTTGGTGTAGAGGAAGAAGGTGCCGCCGGGCATTTTGGCATCGAAGCCGACTTCGCAAAGGATCTCGACGAGACGCCGCAGGCGCTTTTCATAGTGGTCGCGGATGCCGTCGGCCAGGCTCTTGTCGGCGATGCCGGCGCAGGCGGCCTTCTGAATGGCCTTGAACTGGCCGCTGTCGCAGTTGTCCTTGACGGTTGCGAGGGCGTTGACGGCCCAACTTGCGCCGCAGAAGAAGGCCAGGCGCCAACCGGTCATGTTGTAGGCCTTGGACATGGAGTGCAGTTCGAGGGTGCATTCCTTTGCGCCGGGGCGCTGGAGCAGCGAAGTGCGTTCGCCGTCGTAGACCAACGTGGAATAGGGCGCGTCCTGGATGATCAGGATGTTGTGTTTCTTGGCGAACGCGATCAGCTCGTCGTAGAACGCCGGCGTCGCGACGGCCCCGGTCGGGTTGTTCGGATAGTTGATGTAAAAGAGCTTGCAGCGGTCGGCCAGCGTCGGGTCGATCTTGGAGAGATCCGGCAGGAAGGCGTTCTCTTCGAGCAACGGGATATCGACGACTTGGGCCCCCAGGTATTTGGAGTGCGTGGCCATGACCGGGTAGCCGGGAACGGTCTGGAAGACGACGTCGCCGGGGTTGACGAAGGCCAGCGGCAACATGGCCAGCGCGGGCTTGGTGCCGATACTGTGGTTGATCTCGGTGGCCGGATCGAGTTCGACGCCGAAGAATTCCTTCATGTAGGTGGCGGCGGCGGCCTTGAATTCGGGGCCGCCGTTATCCGCGTAGCCGCGGTTTTCCGGCTTGTCGCACTCGACCTTGAGCGCCTCGCGGATCGGGGCCGGGGCCATCTGGTCGGGCTCGCCGACGCCGAAGTCGAGGATCTCGAGATCGGGCTGCTGGGCACGGGCCTTGGCCTTGGCGCGCTTGATCTTTTCAAACTTGTAGATTTCGGTCGATTTGCCGAACTGGGTTCCGCCGATGCGGTCGGCAAAGAGGGCTTCATGATTCATGCTATTTCTCCGGTTATTTAAGGCGATCCTTCACGGGCGTGACCAATTTATCGAGTTCGCGTTCCACGGTGTCCGCGCCGAACTGTTTGAGGTCCAACGACCGCGAGGCGTTGATGTAGATTCCGTTTTCAATGGTGGGGTTTTCGCGATAGAGGCCAATCACCAGCTTTTCCGACAGGACATCGACGGAAAAATAGACCAGATCGACCACGAGGCCGCTTCGCGTATCGTATTCCTTCGCATAGACAAACTGCAGGTTGCGCGCATACTCGCCGCGGATCGTGAATTGATCCTCCGAGCGGCGGTGCCTGAACCCGCGCCTCGACATCGCCAATTTGATGACTCCTCCACCTGCCAGCATGAAATACGCTCCTTCCCTAGGATTTGAATCCGTGTACAAAGGCGGCAATCATTGGAAAACAGTGGAGCGAGTCAAGGCAATTCAAACGCGGCGGCTTAGTTTGCCGAAGAAAAGCGCAGATTATCGACGACCGCCAGCCCTTGAATCTCGCGGTGGACGTGGAAGCCGGCATGGACGCGCGGAAGGCTCCACATGGACTGGGTGACCTTGTCCTTGCCCTCGGTTGCAAACGCGAGCGTTGCCAGGACCTTCCCCTTGGTATCGCAGATCTGGGCGCGGGTCTCGAACGCATCGGGAGTCGATAGTTTTTTGACGACGAGCTTGAACACGAACCACTCCGAAAGCGCCACATCGCTCGCCGGGCGAACCAAGAGATTTTCGCCGTATATCCTGACCGGCGCACTGCCGGGCATGGAGCTCGTCAGGTTCCAGTCGCCGCCCGGCATCGCCTCGAGCACAATGCTCCAGCGGGCCTTTTCACTCAGGAACGAATTGCCGAACACAAACTCCATGATCGGCATGTTGCGGGTGGGATATGCCGCATCAACGCCCAGCTTGAAATCGAACTCGGCCGTCAAGGTGGTTCCCGGAAGCCAACGAACGGGTTCCCCGCTCACGCAACGAATGGCGGTTTCGGACGTTTGCAGCACCAACGCCTTGTCGCCCGGAACCCCCTGGGCTCCCACCTCGTCCATGATCGACATCGCGGAGGAATCCTGCACCTTGTTGTAGACGTCCCAGCCCTGCTGGCCGTCGATGGGGCCGTCGGCGAACCCGTTGAAATCGTACTCAACCGGTGCCGCAAAGCCCCCCGATGCCGAAAACGCAAATCCCGCCAAAAACCCAAGCAATCGCAAATTCATCCGTTCCCCTTATTCCCAGGAATTCCAAACCAAAACGCTCTAATAAGCAAAACGGTTGCCAACGGCTATCCGTTTTCCGCGGCCGCCAAAACAAACGGGCGGGCGGTGGTTTTTTCCACCGACGGAAAATCGGCCGGCACCGGCTGGGTCACCGCGCCGGTCGCCGCCCACTCGCAACCGCGCAGGAACGTTACGATGAAGCTGACCCCTTCGTAGGCCGGCGTATCGTGGCCGAGAATGGTGTGGAAACAGCGTCCCTGGCCGTAATCGATGGCGATCAGCGCCGGCTGATGCTGCCCCTTGCGCTCGGCAACGGTCTGGTCTTCGCCCGTGGCGAGGATGGTCATGTTTTCGGCGGGGCCGCGCAGTTTGGCGTAGCATTCGTCGACGGCCGTCAACCAGACGGCCGGCAGCCCTTTCATGACCGGATGCTCCGGGGCGCGGACCGTGATCGGAAATTCGTGTTGCCGTCCATGCGTACCGGCTTTGCCCGGCGACAGGTCGCGGACGGTTTCGCCCGCGTCGTCGATGTAGACGTAGGGGCCATGCTGTTCCGTGCGACCGCCCCAACCGCCAACGCCGATCATCTTGTTGTATTGCTCCCACTCGCCCCAGCAATTGTCGGCGGCATGCACCACGACGAGACCGCCGCCGTTTTGCATGTAGGTTTCGAAGGCCGCTTTCGTGGCTTCCGACAGCGGCGCCGCGTTGTAGCCCAGGTTGTTAACCACCAAATCATATTGCGTGAAGTCGGGCGAAAAATCCGGATCGCTCTTCGCTTTCGGCAAATCCTCGCCGGGGAGGCCGGCCAGGTCGAGATAGGCCTTTTCGCGGCCGCCTTTCCAGGTGTATTTCGTGCGGGCGAGCTCCACGTCGAAGAGCCCCGAATCCTCGAGATACTGTTTCATCATGATCGTGGCTTTCGGCCAGACGGCGTGGTTGTTTTGGCCGTCCATAATCAACACCTTCAGCTTGGCCTCCGACGAAACCGAAACCAGAACAAGCGCGACGATGCAAAGCAGCGTGGTCTTCATGGGGATATCCTCCGTTAAAATTCAAACAGGTTGGCACAATGAACGCGACGGCCGCCCTACTCAACAAAAAACAGTCCGAACCCCGTCGGCATGGACAACCCGTTCGTTTATGCCGGGTTCAGCTGGGCGCGGAGGTTCGCCACCGTTAGCGCGTCGATCTCGAACTCGGTGCAGGCGCCGCCGAGGGTATTGAGCATGTGGGAGTCGGAATTGCGGATGATCGGATAATCGAGCGCCAGCGCCGGGTCGCCGTAGGCGGTCAGCTCCACCGCATCGAACGGCTCATCGGGGAGAAATCCCAGCTGGGCGATGACGCCGTAGACCGACCGGTCGATATGCGCCGGCACGAAGAGTCCGTCGAGCGCATGCACCTGCTCCAGCAACGAGCCGATGTCGAACCCGGAGGCGCTGATCAGGAATTTTTCGGCAAACCCGAGAATTTCCTCGTTCTCGTCGATGATCGGTTGATCGCCGAACTTTTCGGGCCGGTTCGGAATGTCGGGAAGACTGTCGTAGACCATCGCCCCCAGCTCCATCGCGTTTTCCAGACGATCGAACAGGCACAGCATATGCGCCTCCTCGACCGTGGTGACCTCCATCCCGTAGAGGCACGCCATCCCTTCGCGCGCGCAGATTTTGGCAAAGCCGGGCAGATTGAACGCGCAGTTGTGGTCGGAGAGCGCAATGGCGTTCAGCCCGACTTCGCGGGCCCGCTGAACAATTGCGATCGGCGACATCTCCAACGACGCGCACGGAGACAGGCAACTATGGATGTGGAAATCCGCCCGGTAGAGCATGGCCCCTCCTAGCGGGCGGGACAGCCGCCGAGATGCTGGGCGAAGAGTGCGGAAGTGTCGAACTGGTTTCCGGAGGTTTTGAAAATGGCGATGCCCTCGCTGCGGGCGGCCTCGATCATGTCGTCGGCGGCAGGCCGGTTGTTGCAAATAATGATGGCCACCACGCCCGCCAACGAGGAAACCGCCACCGTGTTCTTATGCGCCTGGATGGTGATCAGCACGGATCCTTCCGCCGCATTGCCCATCACGTCGCTGAGCAGGTCGGAGGTGTAGCCGGCCTGGATTTCGGCATCTTCATACTCGCCTTGCAGACAAGTGAACGTGCCAAGGGATTCGATTTCGCTAACCTTCATTTTCGCTCTCCTTATTCAAATGGATGATCGCCTGGACCATGGTCCCCATGCCGACGGCGGATTCGATGGCAAATTCGTCGGAAACCCGCTTGACGTTGGGCAGGCCCATCCCGGCGCCGAAGCCCTGCGAACGGATCCATTCGTTGGCCGTCGAAAACCCTTCGGTCATCGCCTGCTCGATGTCCGCGATGCCCGGCCCGCGGTCGTGCGCGGAAATCTTGACGCGCTTCTCGTTGATGTCGAACCCGAGCATGCCGCCGATCGAATGGGCCACGAGGTTGATCTCCAGCTCGTAGCTGGCCACCGCAACGCGGCGCACCACCTTGGAGGAAATCCCGCGTTGCTTCAGGAATTTCTTGATCTCGCTGGAGGCCTTGCCGCCGTTTTCGAAATCGTAGCGGTGGAGCTGGTACACCTTGTTCAGCCGCACCGATTCCTGCTCGTGCGGATTCTCGTGCTGCTGTTCCATTTCGCGCAGTTGGCGCGAAAGTTCGCGGATCAGGGCGTGGTTGATGTTGCGGAAGGTGATGATGCCCGTCAGCTCGTTTTTCTTGTTCACCACCGGAAACTGGCGGAAAGAAAACTTGCCGAAGGCGGAAATGGCAAACGAAAGCGGCATCTCTTCGGCCAAGGTCTGCACCTCGCCCACCATCCACTTCGTCACGTTTTCCTCCATCGCCCCTTGCTCCAGCGCATTCATCAGGTCGTTCATCGTAATGATGCCAACCACGCGCTTGTTGCCGACGACGGGAACCCCGGTGATGGAGTTGTTTTTCATGATGGTCTGCACGTCGCGCATCGTGCAGTTGCGGGACACCGCAAAGACCTTGCTGGTCATGACCTCGCTGATGCGCAGTCCGTAGATCAGTTCCTGGACGCGCAGGGAAGATTGGAGCGGCTCTTTTTGCTCGCCTTCCATCAGGGCTCCATGATGCGCCCCAAACGGACACACGATTCATATTTCGGGAAACGGGTGCAGAACAACGCAATGCCCTGGTCCTTGGCCAAATCGACCATGCCATCGGTCACCGTCTTGTTGTTGGCGATCACTACCGCCTCCGACCCGACGATGCCCGCCGATCGAATGGCCTGCTCGTTCGAGAGCGAGGTCAGCACCAATAAATCGTCGCGGTCGCTCATCAGGACATCACTCATCAGGTCCGATGCAAAAACCGTTTCAACGTTGATCTTTTCCCAGCCGGCCGGGCCATAGATCAGCTCGGCGTCGAGGGTGTCGGCAATTCGTAATAAATCCATTTTTCTCCAACATGCGTAGTTTTTCGTGAATGGGTGGATACAAAAGGTTTTCGCCCGCCGGATCAATCGAAATATGCCCCCTTGCCCCCGGCAAAAGGAAAATCCAAATGCACGGTCGTGCATTTGGATTTGCCATGGGTCCGGATCACGCCGTCCGGCGAGCGGTTTTTCTTATTTTGCCGCTTCGGCGCCGGCGGTGTCTTCCGGCACCTCGTATTGCGCTTTCAGGCGTTCGAGCTTCTTCTTCATCGCCTCGATCTGGGCCTTGCTTTCGGGGTTTGCGTAAATGTTGTTCATTTCGGTCGGATCGTTCTTCAGGTCGAAGAGTTCCCACTCCTCGCCGTCGGGCACATTCTTGCCGTAGAAGCGGATCAGCTTCCAGCGGCCATCGAAGACGCCTTCGTGGCGGCGCACGCCGTGCGGGCCGGGATATTCGTAGTAGTGGTAGTAGAGCGCATCGCGCCAATCCTTGGGGGTCTCGCCCTGGAGCAGCGGAACCAGGCTCTTCCCCTGCATATCGTCGGGAATCGGCGCCCCGGCCAGATCGAGGAAGGTCTCGGCAAAGTCGATGTTCTGCACCAGGTCCGTGTTCACGGAACCGGGTTTGATTTTGCCCGGCCATTTTGCGATGAACGGCGTGCGGAACGATTCTTCATACATGAACCGCTTGTCGAACCACCCGTGTTCGCCCATGTAGAAGCCCTGGTCGGATGAGTACATCACGATCGTGTTGTCGGACAGCCCCAGCTTATCGAGCGCTTCGACCACTTCCCCGATGCTCTCGTCGACCGCCCAGGTGCAGCGCAGGTAGTCTTTCATGTAGGTCTGATACTTCCATTTGACCAAATCCTTGCCCGTGGGCGGGTTCGCATTGAACGCCGCCGAACGCTTGGCGAAACGCGGATCCTCGAAATAATGCTTGGACCAGCTCGATTTCTTCGGATCGCCGTACCACTCCTTGTCGTTGATCTTGAGGTCGTGGCCCACGATCAAATGGCGGTCGATTTCCATGGCCTGCCCGTGCGCCGCCGCGCCGCGCGTCGAATAGTCGTCGAACAGGTTATCCGGTTCCGGAATTTCGATATCCTCGTAACGCTCCATGTCCTCGGCCGCCGGGATCCAGTTGCGGTGCGGCGCCTTGTGGTGGATCATCAGCATGAAGGGCTTCTCCTGGTCGCGATCGTTCTCGAGCCAGCTCAGCGCGCGCTCGGTAATGACGTCGGTCACATAGCGCCCGGGATAGGTGGTTTTGCCCTGCTCCGTGATGAAGACCGGGTCATCGTAGTTGCCCTGCCCGGGCAGCACTTCCCAGTAGTCGAAGCCCTGCATCTTGCCGTACAGGTGAATCTTGCCGATCATCACGGTTTGATAGCCGTTCTTCTGGAGAATCTTCTGGAACTGCTGCTGGTCGTGGTTGAACGGATCGACGTTGTCCAGCTTTCCATTCATGTGGCTGTGCTTGCCCGTCAGCAACGTGGCGCGGCTCGGCGCACAGATCGAGTTGCCGACGTAGGCGCGATCGAACCGCATGCCCTCCGCCGCGATTTTGTCGAGGTTCGGCGACAGGTTCAAATCCTTCAACCGTCCGCCATAGGCGCCGATCGTCTGGTACGAATGGTCGTCGGAAAAGATCCAAACGATATTCGGCCGCTCCGCAACGGCGATCCCGGCCAACAACACGGCCCCTGCAACGATTTTATTCTTCATGGTGCTCCTGCTCCTGATTTTGTAGACAATGTATGACCAATGAACGTCGTTGAGGCCCGTTTTTCAACACCTTTCTAGAATTACCTTTCCGCCCCGCCCCCAACCGCGCGCCGCCAGCGCTGGATTCTGCGCCTTGGTTCGGCGGGAAAATGAATCGCATTCGGGCGGCGTTTGGCTAGTATGGTTTTCTTTCAAAAGGAGATCGCGATGGACGTAGAATTAAACCCGATCGAACAGCGCGTTCTGGGGTGCCTGATCGAAAAAGAGATGTCGACCCCGGAATACTACCCGCTCACCCTCAACGCACTGGTAAATGCCTGCAACCAAAAGAGCAATCGCCACCCCGTCATGGAACTCGATACGGCAACCGTCGAGCACACGCTTTACGAACTGCGGATGGAGCACAAGCTGGCGGTCGAGGTTTCGGTCAGCGGCAGCCGGGTGATGAAATACCGCCACAACCTTAGCGAGCTCGGATGCTTCTCCCTCTCCCAAATGGCCATCCTTTGCGAGCTGCTCATCCGCGGCCCGCAGACCCCCGGCGATTTGCGGGCGCATTCCTCGCGCCTGCATGCGTTGACCGACTCCAACGAGGTTGAGCTGATCCTCGATGAGCTCAAGAACCACGAAGACGGCTGTTTCGTCGTACAACTGCCGCGCCAACCCGGCAAGCGCGAGCGCCGCTGGGCGCACCTCTTCGGCGGCGAACCGGAAATCGTGGAGGAACAACCGGAAATCGTGGCCGGCGCCGTGGACGTCCAAGCGGGGCCGAGCCGAATCGAACGCATCCAGACCCTGGAATACGAAGTCGGCGACCTCCGCCAGGAAGTCGCCGACCTCAAAAAACAATTCGAAGCCTTCAAAAAGGCGTTCGAATAAGGATCGAACGCCCGCGGCGTTCGAAGCTACGCTTCGCTCGCCTTGGCCAACGCATCCTTCACCTGGGCGGTGATGACATCCCACTGCTTGTCGGCAATCTGCTGCTTGGTGGCCAACCACGAGCCGCCAATGGCGCTGACGATCGGCAGCGACAGGTAGTCGTTCATGTTGTCGAGGCTCAGCCCGCCCGTCGGGCAAAACCGGACCCCGAGCGGACCATACGGCGCGCCGAGGTTCTTGAGCATATTCACGCCGCCCGCGGCTCCGGCCGGGAAAAACTTGAGCAGCTTGCAGCCCATCGCCAGCCCCGCTTCGATCTCCGACGGCGTCATGATGCCCGGAATGAAGAGCGTGCCGTTTTCCTGGAAGAATTCGACGGTATCGGGATTCAACCCCGGCGCAAGGCCGAAGCTGACGCCCGTATCGATGCACATCTTGGCTTGGTCCGGCGTCACGACCGTGCCGGCGCCGAGCAGCATTTCCGGAAACGCCTTCTTGATGTTGGCCAGCGCCTGGGGCGCGGCCGCCGTGCGGCAGGTTACTTCGATCACGTCCATGCCGCCGGCCAGCAGCGCTTCCGCCAGCGGAACGGCATCATTTGCATCTTCGATCACAATCACCGGAATCACCGGGCGTTTCAACAATTCGTTCAACATGCTTATTCTCCTTATTAGCGGTCAACCCGTGCGCCGGCGCCGGCGACGATTTTTTCAACTTCGGCGAGCGAGGCCATGGTGGTGTCGCCCGGCGTGGTCATCGCGAGCGCTCCATGCGCCGCGCCGTATTCAATGGCCTTGCCCGGATCCTGCAGGATCATCATGCCGTAGATGAAGCCGGAGGCAAAGCTGTCGCCGCCGCCGACGCGGTCCATGATTTCCAGATCCGGACGATGGGTGGACGTGTAGAACTCGCCATCGACCCAGCACATGGCGCCCCAGTCGTTGACGGTCGCGCTTTTCACGCCGCGCATCGTGGTGGCGGTCGCCTTGAAGTTGGGGAACTCGGCGACGGCCTTCTGGATCATCCGCTGGAAGGCGCCGACTTCCAGATCGGTCAGGTTTTCGTCCGCGCCTTCGATTTCAAAGCCGAGGCAGGCGGTGAAATCCTCTTCGTTGCCGATCATCACATCGACATACCGGGCGATCTCGCGGTTGATCTCGCGGCACTTTTCGAGCCCGCCGAAACCCTTCCAAAGCGACGGGCGGTAGTTGAGGTCGTACGAAACGATGGTGCCGTATTTCTTGGCGGTCTTGGCCGCCTCGATCACGACGGGCCCGGTGGTTTCCGACAGCGCGGCAAAGATGCCGCCGGTATGAAACCAACGCACGCCCAGCGTGCCGAAGACGTGGTCCCAATCAATGTCGCCCACCTTCAGCTGCGAGGCCGCCGTGTGGCCGCGGTCGGAACAACCGACCGCGCCGCGGATGCCGAAGCCGCGCTCGGTGAAGTTCATGCCGTTGCGCACCGTGCGGCCGATGCCGTCGTAGTCGACCCATTTGATCAACGACGTGTCCACCCCGCCCTGCAGGATAAAATCCTCCATCAGCAAGCCGACTTCGTTCTTGGCAAACGCCGTCACGACCCCGGCGCGCTGGCCGAAGCAACGGCGCAGGCCGCGCGCCACGTTGTATTCGCCGCCGCCCTCCCATGCCTTGAATTCGCGGGCCGTGCGAATGCGGCCTTCGCCCGGATCCAGACGAAGCATCACCTCGCCCAGCGAAAGAATGTCATAGCGGCAATCCTCCGCCGCCCTCGGTTCCAGTTTAGCCATACCGTTTCTCCTTGGTTGAAAACACGAACGCCACCATACGCGCCGCCCCGAAAATGTGAATACGTATTTTACGCATAACTTCGGCCGATATGCGCAATGCGGACTCAGCCGACGAAACGGAACTTTTTGCGGTACGCGGAGGGGGTTGCGGCGGTTTCCTGCTTGAAGGCCTGGTTGAAGCGCTCGCGGGTGGCATAGCCGCAGGCCTCGGAAAGATCCTCGACGAGCATGTCGGTTTCCTTGAGCAGGCGGCAGGCGCGCCGGATGCGCTCGCGGCGGATGGAGTCGTGGACGGAGACCCGCAACAGGGTGCGAAAACGGTTTTCGAGCGTGCGGCGGCCGACGTGCGCGGCGCGGGCGACGTCGCCGACCTGAATCGGGCGGTGGGCGTTTTCGCGAATAAAGCGCAGGGCTTCGGCAACCACCTGGTCGCCGACGGCGACGAGGTCGGTCGAGTGGCGCTCGACAATGCGCTCGGGCGAGATGCGGATGGGTTCCTTCGGCGGCGCCGCCCCCTTCATGAGCCCGTCGAGCATTTGGGCGGCCTGCCAGCCGACGCGGGCGGCCCCGAGTTCGATGCTCGACAATTGCGGGTGCAGCATTTCGCAGGCAAAGCGGTCGTTGTTGACGCCCAGCACACAGACGTCTTCCGGCACCCGCAGGCCGGCGTCGATGCAGGCGTCGATCACCACCCGCCCCATCGGATCTTCCGTGGCGAGCACCCCAACCGGGCCATCGCCTGCGAGCCCGGCGACTTGTTCGGCAATATCCTGGATTGCCAGTCGCGACTTGAGTTCGAGACAGCCGAACCCCCGGGCCGCCAGCGCGGCCTGGTAGGCTTCGTATTTCAGCGTGGCGTCGCCGAACACCTTGCGGCCCGTGATGGCGAAACGGCGAATGCCTTTGCCGATAAAATATTCGGCGGCCAGCCGGCCAATCTCCCGGTTGTCGATGACGACGGAGGTTGGGGGCGGCGCGGGGAAGCGGCCGAAGATGTTGACGCCGGCGATGCCGCGCTTGTTGAGCGCGGCGACGGCCGCGCGATCGAGCATGCCGATGACCCCGTGGCCTTTCCATTTTTTCAGCTCGGCCAGCGCCACCTCGGGCACGCCGTCCGGGGCATGGAAGCGCCAACGGCCTTGCTGGAACGCATACCGCGCCACCCCTTCCGCCACATCGCGGACGAAGGGGTTGGCATAATCCATGGCCAAGGCAATTTCAAAACGCTCCATGCCTCTTTATGGCATGGATGCGGCGCAACGGAAAACGCTTTTTCGTTTGGTTTCGGGCGGACCGAATCCCTATAGTGCCGCGCCATGAACTACTATATCCACAACATCAACCCGATCCTGGTTGAGCTCATCGGCCCGCTGGCGTTGCGCTGGTACGGCATCTCATACCTGATGGGTTTCATAGCCAGCATCCTGCTGCTGCGCCACTGGGCGAAGCGCGGCGAGTTTGAAGTGCCGGAGAAGGAAGTGAGCAACTTCATCGTCCTGCTGGCGTTTTTCGGCGTCTTTCTCGGCGGGCGGCTGGGCTATGTCGTCTTCTACGGATTCGACTCGTTTCTCGCGGACCCGCTGTACGTTTTCCGCGTCTGGGACGGCGGCATGTCGAGCCACGGCGGCTTCATCGGCGTGGTGCTCTTCCTGGTGTGGTATGCGCGAAAGAACAACCATTCGTTTTTGAACCTGGCCGACAACATGGCGGCCACCACCTCGCTCGGCTTTGCGTTCGGGCGGCTGGCCAACTTCGTCAACGGCGAGTTGTGGGGCCGGGCAACGGACGCCCCGTGGGCCGTGGTTTTCCCGCAAGAGGCCGGGCTGCACTATGGCCAGTACGACCTCCCGGCCATCCGGCAGATGGTCGCCGACGGGACGTTGCACCCGCGCCACCCGTCGCAACTTTACCAGGCCGCGGTGGAGGGTTTCCTCGTCTTCGGGTTCATGCTGTTGCTGCGGCGCACGCGCTGGGGAAAGCGCCCCGGCGCGCTGGGCACGAGCTATCTGATTCTCTACGCCTTCGCCCGCATCGCCATGGAGTTTTTCCGCGAGCCCGACAACAACGCGTTCTTTTTCGGCTCCGTCACCAAGGGCCAGTTCTATTCGGCGCTGATGATCGTCGGCACGCTGGCGGCCATGTGGAAAATCGGGATTTTAAAACGAGACAACGCCGCCAAACAAACCAGGATTTAACCATGCCCAAACCATACAAAGCCCTATCCCTGCTCTCCGGCGGCCTCGACAGCCAGCTGGCCGTTTGCGTCTTGCGCGAGCAAGGCATCCACGTCGAAGGCATCGTCTACAACAGCCCCTTCTTCGGGACCGACAAAGCCGAAGCCGCCGCCAAAGCCCTCGGCATACCGCTGCACATCGTCGACTTCACCGAAGAGATTCTCGACCGCGTGCAACATCCGAAGTACGGCATCGGCGGCGCGATGAACCCCTGCATCGATTGCCACGCCACCATGATCGAGCGCGCGGGGGAGTTGATGGAAAAATGGGGCTTCGACTTCATTGCAACCGGCGAGGTTTTGGCCCAGCGGCCGATGTCGCAGAACAAACAGAGTCTGGGCGTGGTGGCGCGCGCCTCGAAGTTCGAGGATCTGTTGGTGCGCCCGCTCAGCGCCGGCCTGCTGCCGCCGACGAAACCGATTCGCGAGGGCTGGCTCGACGTCGACGAGCTTCCGCGCTTTTCGGGGCGGAACCGCACGCCGCAGATGGAACTGGCCAAGCATTTCGGCATCGAGGACTACCCCGCCCCGGCCGGCGGCTGCTTGCTGACGGAGCAACGGTTTGGCGAAAAGCTCAAGGACCTGCTCGACCACGAAGGCCCCGACGAAGACCGCACCAATGTGTGGCTACTGCCGACCGGACGCCACATACGGCTGGCCGACGATGTGAAGATCATCGTCGGCTCCTGCAAGGAAGAGAACGACCTGCTCGACGAGAAGGCGCATGCGGAGGACTACCGCCTCACCTGCCCGGACATTCCCAGCCCGTTGGTCATCGTCCCGCCCAATGCCTCCGAAAAGCAACTTGAAATGGCGGCGGCCATCTGTGTACGCTATGCCAAGAATCCGGAAAAGCAGGCGTTGCCCGTCGAGATCGCGAAAGAGGGCCAATCC
>NZ_JBFJYW010000075.1:0-13429 GCF_041622395.1 Pontiella sp.
GACCTCTAGCGAAGCGGGTGGTTGAAAATCATCCGAAAGTTTAAGGTTTCCAGTATACTAGTCCTCCAGCGGGCGGACCCAAATGTTGCGGTAGCGGACCGGGTTGCCATGGTCCTGCAGCGTGATCGGCAACGCGTCGGCATGCGCCTTATACTCGGTTGCGCAATGCGGCCCGTTCCATCCGGTGCCGCCCGACAGGAAGACATGGTCCTGAACCAGCACCCCGTTATGCAGGACGGTGAAGGTCGCCTTGCGCTCCAGCGTCCCGTCTTCGTTAAAAAGCGGACGGTGGAAGATGATATCGTAGGTCTGCCATTCGCCGGGCTTCTTCGAAGCATTCACCAGCGGTTTTTTGCGGCCATAGAGCGCTCCCGCCTGCCCGTCGGGATAGGTCTTGTTTTCGAAGCTGTCGAGCACCTGCACTTCGTAGGTCCCCATCAGGAAGACGCCGCTGTTGCCCCGGCCCTGGCTCGAACCCATGACGTGCGCCGGCGAAGCCCATTCGACATGGAGCTGGCACGAGCCGAACGCATCCTTCGACTGGAGGTAGCCCGCTTTCTTGACCGACTCCAGCGCGCCGTCCACCAGCACCCACTTCGTCGGGCCGCCCTGCCGATCGGTCCAGTTTTTCATGGAGGCTTCCGTGCCATCGAACAGGACGATCGCATCCGAAGGCGCCGTTCCGGCCTGGTCGCAGCCGCTGACGGTTCCGGGCGTAACGATCGGGGGCTGGGGCTGTTTGGCCTCGTCCGTCTCGTGCACCATGATTCCGTCGATCGTCATGAAGTGCACCTCTTTGCCTTTGTCGTTCAGCTCGGTCCACGTCTTGATTTCCGGCTCCCGCAGCGGGAACCCCGGCTCGGCAACGCACATTCCTGCCATGGCCACCACAAACGCGGCCAATCCCGTTCCTAAATGCTTCATACAAACTCCTGGGTTGTTGGATACTTCAGCGACATATACCGAAGACCGTCTGCAAATTCACGGGGGAAATGGACCGTTCTTTGGAACCAAGCCCCCCGCCAACCAGCTTGGGCCCTGCGGTTCCCTTTACAATTCAAAGTCGAAGGCGTTGCGGGTGAACAGCGGGATGTTTTCGAGGGCGACCTCGTAATCGAGCGTCTGCCCGCCCTTGTATTCCTGCCCGGTGAGGGCATCTTTCCACACCGCGCCGAGCGGGAGATAGATGCTTCGGGTCTCGGCGCCCGCTTCCAGCACGGGCGCCACCATGACGTCGGGGCCGAACATGTATTGATCCTCGATGGCGTGGCAGGCTTCGTCGTTCGGGAAATCGAAGAAGAGCGGACGCATGACGGGAATGCCGGTCTCGGAGGCCACATCCATGTGCCGCTGGATATAGGGGCGCAGGCGCTCGCGGACCTGGAGATAGTGCGTCATGATTTCGAGCGGCTTTTCGCCGAATCCCCACACCTCGTTCGAAGCCCCGGTGCCGGTGATCTGGCCCGGGATTTTGCGCTGCGGGCGGTTGACGCCGTGCATGCGCATCACCGGGCAGAAGGTGCCGTACTGGAACCAGCGGATCAGGACCTCCTTATAGGCTTCCGACTCGGTGTCGCCGTAGAACCCACCGATGTCGGTGTTCCACCACGGGATGCCGGCCAACCCGATGTTCAGCCCGGCCTTCACCTGCTTGCGCAGGGTTTCGAAGTCGCCGCTGATGTCGCCCGACCACAGCAGCGTGCCGAGGCGCTGGCTGCCGATCCAACCGCTGCGGATGAGGTTGATGATTTCGGTTTGGCCGTTCGCCACCTGACCGTCATGGATGGTCTTGGCGAAGTAGTAGGGATAGAGGCAGGAAACCTCGCGGCCGTTGCCGAGATAGTAGCGGATGTTGTCGTATTCGAGCGGCTCGATTTCCGGCTCGGCCTCGTCCATCCAGAACATGCGGACGCCGAGGTCGTAGTAGTTTTTCTGGAGCTTGGACCAGAGGGCCTGGCGGGCTTCGGGGTGCATCACGTCCACGAACGTGAGGTCGTCGTTCACCTTCAGAAACAGGTTGTTGCCCAGCTCCGGACGGATCGTCCAGTTGTTGTCGATGAACTCCTTGTAGTTTTCGCTGTCCGCCGCCAGCGTCGGCCACACCGAAACCAGCAACTCGATCTCCATCGCCTTGAGCTCCTCGATCATCCCCTTCGGATCGGGCCACAGCTCGGCATTGAATTTCCAGTCGCCCGTAACCGGCCAGTGGTAGAAGTCGCATACGATCACCGAGATCGGCAGGTTGCGCTTTTTGTATTCGCGCGCCACCGACATCAGGTCCTCCTGCGAATAGTAGCGCAGTTTCGACTGCCAGAAGCCCGTGGCATACTTCGGCATCTTCGGCGCCTTGCCCGTGAGGTCGGCATAGTGCGAGACCAGGTCGGCGGGGGTGTCGCCCGGGAAGATGACATAGTCCATCTGCTTCGCATATTCGGCGTAGAAGCTGGTGTGGGTCATCGAGAGTTCGGCGCGGCCGACGGCCGGGTTGTTCCAAATAAAGCCGTAGCCCTTGCTCGAAAGCAGGAACGGGATGGAGATCTGCGTGTTCTTCTGCGCCAGCTCGAGCACGGTACCCTTCAGGTCGAGGCAATCGTTGGGATACTGCCCCATGCCGTAGAGATGCTCGTCCTTGTCGGCATCGAACGTCACCTTCATCTCGAAGTGGTCGCTGCCCCGGGTCTTGAACTGCCGCGCAAACTGCGGATGATGCGCGTGGATCGCTTCGCGCAGCAGCACCTCGCCCTTTTCGTTCCGGTAGGTGATCCGCCCCCGGCGCGCCTGGACCTCGGCGGTGATCTTGCCGTTCTTTACCGTCGCCGCCCGGGGGCCGATGGAAATCTCCAGCTTGGATTCCGGTTGCGGCAGCAGGTTCCAATCCTGATCCGTAATACGCAGGCTCTTGGAGCTGCGGAAGCGCAGCGCGTCCGGCCCGAAGGCATCGATCCAAAACAGCTCGCCCTGGCTCTGCCATTGCAGGCGGTTTTCGAACCGCGTGAACGGCCCCGCCTTTTCCGGTTCGGCATATCCATTCGACGTAGCAAGCATCGTGGTCATGAGAACAAGTCCCCCCATTGTTTTGGTGATCGTTTTGTACGCATCGGGCCTATCCATTGTTGTTCGTTCCCCTGTAAAAATGAAGGTCGTGTTTATCCGTTGAGGTTCGATGACGTCCGGCGCGACAGAAAGTCGCCGAGGAC
This sequence comes from Pontiella sp., assembly GCF_041622395.1. NCBI lineage: Bacteria > Pseudomonadati > Kiritimatiellota > Kiritimatiellia > Kiritimatiellales > Pontiellaceae > Pontiella > Pontiella sp. The sequence continues at coordinate 3,198 of NZ_JBFJYW010000075.1, forward strand.
GCGCGCCTGGGTCCAGATGTGTTCGGAGAGGAGGCTCTTGGTCAGCTTCTGCTTGCGCGCCAAGAGCGCTTCGAGAATGGCGCAATGCTGCCCGGCCATTTCGACGGCCACCTCGATCTCGGGCGCGGCATGGTTGAACAGCATCGCATGGTAGCGGGCCGTGTGTTGCTTGAAAAACGCCTGGATGTAGATGTTGCCGGATTTTTCGATCCAATATTCATGCAGCTGGCTGTCGATCCGCGAGTGGCGGCTCTCGATCTCGCGGTTGCGGTCGAGCAGGTAGCGCAGCACCGTCGGCTCCAGACTCGGCCAGGCGAGATCCAACGCGGTCAGCTCCATGGCTTCGCGGACCTGCAGGAAGGAGCGCACCTTTTCATGGTCGATGGGCGAGACGCGCCAGCCGCAGCGCGGAACGTGCTCCAGCAAGCCGGGCGAGGCAAGACGGCCGAGCGATTGGCGAATGACGGCACGGCCGACGCCGTATTTCTTGGCCATCGCCTCTTCGCGAAGATAGACGCCCTCGGAACCGAGGCTGGCCATCATCACCTCCTTCAACAGCCGGCGGTCCCAATCGCCGGCGGAGGGCGGCGGCAGCACCGCCTTGGGCTTCGCCGAACGCCCCGGCTTGACCCCGATGCCCAGCTGGCCGTTGTCCAGCTTTTCGAGGATACCGGCCTGAATCAGGTTGCCGACCGCAATCCGGATCGGCGTCATGCTGACGCCGTAATGCTCCGAGATGCCCGCAAGCGTGAGCTTTTCAGGCAAATTCGTGCCGGACAAAAGCCGGGCTTTCAGGTCCTGTTCGACGAAATCGGTCAGGTCCGTGGCGTGCTTGGTCGATGATGCGGACATGCCCAACAACATAGGACATTCCATTTGACATTGTCTACAAAATAGACAACAAGAGGAGGCACATGACATTGTACACAAAGACATTTCGGAGGCACGCATGCAATTTAAAGGAATCTACACCCCGGTCATAACCCCGTTCCACGACGATTTGAGTATCGACGAAAAAGGGTATGCCCAAATCATCGAAAACCAGATTGCCCTGGGCACCCACGCGGTGGTCATCGGCGGCACGACCGGAGAGAACTATGCGCTCTCGAAAGAAGAGCGCGTCTGGCAGTTCAAGTTCGCCAACGAGGTGATTGCGGGCCGCGTGCCGTGGATCGCCGGGGTCAACGACATCCGCACGGAAGACGTGTGCAGCTACTCGGTGGCCGCGAAGGAAAACGGGGCGTCGGCGCTGCTGCTGGCCGTCCCGCCCTACTCCGTTCCGACCGACGAAGAGCTGGCGCTGCATGCGCTGAAGGTCGACCGCGCGGCCAACATGCCGATCATGCTCTACAACTATCCGGGCCGTTCCGGCACCTCCTTCGGGGAAGAGTTCCTCGAGCGCGTGGGCCGCAGCTCCAACTTCCAGGCCATCAAGGAAAGCAGCGGCGACATCGACCGCATCCACATGCTGGCCTGCCAATTCCCCCACCTGCAGCTGAGCTGCGGCGCCGACGACCAGGCGCTGGAGTTCTTTGCCTGGGGCGCCCAAAGCTGGGTCTGCGCGGCCGGCAACTTCTTCGCGACCGAAGCCATTGCCCTGCACAAGACCTGCACCATCGACGGCGACTTCGCCAAGGGCCGGCGCATCATGAAGGCGATGCTTCCGGTGATGACCGTGCTCGAACGCGGCGGCAAATTCGTGCAGTGCGTCAAATATGCCTGCGAACTCGAAGGCCTCCCGGCCGGCCCCGTGCGCCTGCCGCTGCGTCCGCTGAAGAAAGAGCTCAAGCGCACCATGCGCGACGCAGTCCTCACGGCCAAGACCGCCATCCAACAGATTATCAGCGAATAAAAACAAGGATATCACCATGTCAGATCTACTTACCCAGGAAGAATATCAGGCCATCGCCGATTCCATGTCGTTCCCTGCCAACGCCTACATCAACGGCAAATACATGGCCGCGAAATCGGGCAAAACCTTCGAGACCGTCAACCCCGCCACCGGCGCGGTGCTGGCCAACATCGCCGACTGCGGCGCCGAAGACGTCGACTATGCCGTGAAAAAAGCGCGGCAGACCTTTGAGCGCGGCGAGTGGTCGAAACTCCACCCGCGCGAACGCAAACGGACCCTGATCAAATTCACCAAACTCATCCAGCGCAACCGCCACGAGCTCGCCGTGCTTGAAAGCATCGACAGCGGCAAGCCCATCAGCGACTGCGCCAACCTCGACCTGCCCGAAACCATCGACTGCTTCGCCTGGTATGCCGAAGCCGCCGACAAAATGTATCAGCAGATGTCGCCCACCACCGACGATGCGATGGGCCTGATCGTCCGCGAACCGATGGGCGTGGTGGCCTGCGTATTGCCGTGGAACTTCCCGATGCTGATGCTGGCCTGGAAGGTCGCCCCCGCCCTGGCGGCCGGAAACAGCGTGATCGTCAAACCCGCGCCCACCACCTCCATGACCGCGCTGCGCCTCGCCGAGCTGGCCGCCGAAGCCGGCGTTCCCGCCGGCGCCCTCAACGTGCTGGCCGGCGGCGCCGAAGTCGGCGAAGCCATCGGCCTGCACCCCGACATCAACGCCATGGCCTTCACGGGCTCCACCGCCGTCGGCCGCAAGCTGCTGGAATATTCCGCGAAGAGCAACCTCAAGCGGATCAACCTCGAACTCGGCGGCAAAAGCGCCTCCGTGGTCTTTTCCGACGCCGAGCATCTCGACTCGGTGGCCGCCAACGTGGTCTACGGCGCCTTCTGGAACATGGGCGAAAACTGCACCGCCAACTCGCGCCTGATCGTCAACCGCGCAATCAAGGCCGATCTGCTCGCACGCATCCAGGACAAGCTGCGCGGCTGGCCGACCGGCTACCCGCTCGATCCCAGCAACGCATTGGGCGCCATGACGACCAAACTCCATTTCGACAAGGTGATGAAATACATCAAGCTTGGCAAAAAGGAAGGGGCCACGCTGATCCTCGGCGGCGAACCGCTGAAAATCGGCGACGGGCTCTACATCCCGCCCACCATCTTCGACGACGTCACGCCCGATATGACCATCGCCCGCGAAGAGATCTTCGGGCCGGTGCTCACGATCCTCACCGTCGACAACGATGAAGAGGCCATCCTGTTGGCCAACGATTCGGAATACGGCCTGCAGGGATCGATCTACACCGCCAACGGCACCAAGGCGCTGCGCATGGCGCGCGAGCTGCAGGCCGGAACGGTCAGCATCAACTGCTACTCCGAAGGCGACATCACGACGCCGTTCGGCGGCTACAAGCTCTCCGGCCTTTCCGGGCGCGACAACTCGTTGCAGGCGTTCGAACAGTACACCCAGACCAAAACCATCTGGATCGATCTGAGCGACCGCCCGCTCGACGAAACGCTGGACTAAAAAAATCAAACCCCCAAGACACGAAGGGCACCAAGCTTAGTGTCCTTTGTGACTTTGTGGTTAATTAGTTGCAAGCCGAGCTTGGGGCCTGAAGCGCACGGGAGCATAGTACGCGCATGATTGTTAGCATATTCAACGATGTGATCGGCCCCGTGATGCGCGGCCCTTCGAGTTCCCACTGCGCGGCGGCGCTGCGGATCGGCCGCATGGCGCGCGACCTGATGGACGGCGACTTCAACGAGGTTCTCGTCGAGTTCGACGTCGGCGGCTCGCTACCGAACACCCACGACACGCAGGGCTCCGACATGGGGCTCTTCGGCGGCCTGCTCGGCTGGGACGCGGCGGATGAACGCCTGCCCGGATCGCCGCAGGCGCTGCGCGACGCGGGCGTAAAGATCGCCATCGAAACCGTCGATGTCGGCGACCCGCATCCGAACACCTATCGCTTGACGCTGAAGAGCGAAAAGGAGACCCGGACGCTCCGCGCCATCTCGACCGGCGGCGGAATCATGGAGGTGATCGACCTCGACGGGTTCGCCGTTTCGATGACGGGCGACTGTTGCGAAACGCTCATCCGGGCCGACGGATCCGCCGACAAAATCCTCGCCAAGCTCAACGACTTTAAAGCCGACGAGATCATCGTCCACGAGTCCGGCGACCGGAAACTAATTGAAGTCAAAGCCGCTACGTTTGTCGGCGACGAACTGTTGGCGGACCGCTGTGTTAAGCGACTCAATCCCGTGCTGCCGGTGATGTCGCGCAAGGATACGCAGGTGCCCTTCCGCTCCTGCGCCGAAATGCTGGCCTACGATGCGGGCAAAGGTACGCCGCTGTGGCAGTTGGCCGTGGAATATGAAATGGCGCGCGGCAACCTCTCCGCCGACGAGGTGGTTGCCAAGATGGTCGAGATCATCCAAATCGTGCGCCGCTCGATCGCCGAGGGCATTGCCGGCACGGAATACGAGGACCGCATTTTGGGGCACCAGAGCGGACGCTTCGACGAAATGATGCGCAGCGGCTCGCTGCTCGATGGCGGCGCCTTGAACCGGATGGTGCTCTACGTGACGGCGCTGATGGAAGTGAAGAGCTCCATGGGCGTCATTATCGCGGCGCCGACGGCGGGCGCCTGCGCCGCATTGCCGGGCACGGTCGTCGCCATGGGCGAAACACTCGGCCTCGACGAGGAGGCCATGGCCAAGGCGCTGCTGGCCGCCGGATTGATCGGCGTCTTCATCACGACCCAATGGACCTTCGCGGCGGAAGTCGGGGGTTGCCAGGCGGAATGCGGCGCGGCGTCGGGCATGGCGGCGGCGGCGTTGGTTACGCTGGCCGGCGGATCGTTGCCCCATGCGATCGGTGCGGCATCGATGGCATTCCAAAACCTGCTCGGTCTGGTTTGCGATCCGGTAGGCAACCGGGTGGAAGTGCCCTGCCTCGGCAAAAACACGATTGCCGCCAGCAACGCGCTCTCCTGCGCCAACATGGCGTTGGCCGGATTCGATCCGGTCATTCCGCTCGAAGAAGTGATCGACTCCGCCATGCGGATCGGCAACCAAATGCCGCGCGAGCTGCGCTGCACCAACCTCGGCGGGCTCTCCACCACCCCGACCGCCAAGGCGATCGAAGCGAAGCTTTCCGCCTGCCGTTCCGGTTGCGGGGGCTGCGGCGCCTAGTATTGAATGTCGGGGTTATGACCGCAAAGACGCGAAGAACAGGAACCTTTCTTTCTTTGCGTCTTCGCGGTCAATACATGCGGAGGAGCGGGTTTTCCTCAAACCACCAATCACTCTATTCGTCATCCGTTTGACTACCCCGGTCCGGTCCCCATCCGAAAGCAGTTGCACCTCCGATTATTCGGACAGATAAACGCGGTAGAAGGCGTTGGTTTTGTCGAGCTCATCGGTCAGCGAAACGATGCCGTTCGTGCCGACGACGTTGGTGACGGTTTGCCAGATTCCGGTCACGAGGTTGTCCGTCATTTCGAGCCCGTAGGTTTGCCCGGTTTCGCCATACCAACTGAAGCTGCCCGAGCCACCTTCGAAGCGGAGCGCTCCGATTTCGGCAACCTTCGGCACACGGACAACCGTCAGGATGTCCGAGAGGGCATAATAGCGATAGCTGCCGGAAGCGACACCGTTGTAAAGAAGCACCCAGCGTTGCGAGATGGAATTATCCGATTCCCCATACTCGATTTTAGAGGGCGACTCGCCCGAACCGCCCAGATAACGATCGCGCTTCGTGCCGCCGGCCGTCGTCCCCGTGGCCACCTTGTCCCCGACGTTGGCGTTGCCCAACTCATCGCGGGTGATGAGGTTGTCGAGGGTGTTGTCCCACAGGTCGGCATTGTCGTCGACCACCTTGGTTGCGCCGTCGAGCAGGAAGATGGGCACCCCGGAGTCCGTGTTGGGATTCGTGCCGGTATGGTCGCGGGCGTCTTCGGTGGCCGAGGAGCCGATCACCTTCCAGGTGCCGCCGAGCCCGGCCGCGTCGGCGAGTCCCTGCACGAAGGCATCGTAGGTTTCGAGGTCGGGATCATCGGCCGCTCTGGAGGCACTCGTGACAAAGACCAGCCGGTATGGGTCCCCGACTTGCCAGGGAAGCCCCGAGGCGGGATTGTTCCCGCCGTTGGCCTCCAGATCGAGAATGCCCAGTTCACCTTCAAACACGAAATCCTGAAGCGATACGGCCACGGTGGGCGATGGCGCGGTGACGACCGGGTCCGCCGTCTTGCTCCGCGCCATGACCCGATAGCGGTACTCCACATTGAAGGAAAGCCCCGAGTCGACATAGACCGGGCTGTCCTGCCAACCGCTATCGTCGCCGCCGGGATGGCCGGACAGCTCTTCGAAATAATACTGCACCCCGTTGCCGTGGGTGGCGGAGGTGGCGACCATTTTGATGGTACTGCCCGAAGTTGCGGCGGGCGGCGAGTCCCAGCCCATTGGGTCCGGGGACGGCGCCGACCCATCGGGATCGGGATCCCCCTCCGGGAAATAGCGTGCCAGAATGGCATCCAGTTGCGCCGTGATTGCGGCGGCGGTGCTTTCGGCGTAGCGGTCCCACTGGGCGGCATGGTCGACTTCTGTCTGGAAGCCGTCCAGACTGGGCTGCTCGCCCCACCACCCTTCGACAAACGCCTGGAAGGCCGCATTGTCGGCGGGGATCGAATAGCGATACTGCCAGAGCAGATCGAAGATTTCATTGGACGCGGGATAGGTTTCCGACTCGGTCGAGCCGCTACCGGGATGGATGCCCCAGAAATGCATCAGCGGTCTCACGTCGACCCCGGCCGCAACGGCCATGCGGTCGATCAAATCGTCGTCCGTTTCCGCCGACGAGTTCTTCACGCCGTCAACCACCATCCGGTGGTGGAAATCGTTCACGACCTGCCAGCCGAACAGGCGGGCGATATCCACATATTTTGCGTAGCCTTTGAGTTGGTAGCTCTTTTCGGCCTTCTCCATCTCGACGCCGTTGACAAAGTTGGAACAGAGCATCCAGGTCACCGCCGTGTTATCGAGGGTCCGGTGCGGATTGCTTTGGAACCCGCGCGACGCGGCGAACGACGTATCCAAATCGATTCCGAAGCCCACGTTCCAAATCGGCACATGCAGCAGGTTGACGGTCGACTCCGTTTCGTCGTCGAACTTCTTGAAAAAGTAGGCGTGCCCCTGCTCGTGGAAGACCTGGCTCGGCGCGTACTGCGGGCCGTTCACCAGATAGTTGCTGGACGCTCCGCCATAATCCGTGTCCGGGTCGTAGGTATCGTTGCCGGTCGGATAGCCCGGAAAAAAAGCGCCGCCGCGCATAATGACATCGACCTGCGCATAGAGGGTTTCCTTGCCGCGGCTGCGGGGAAACCCCATCAGGTCGTTCATGATGTCGATGCCGTGGCTCCAATCGGCCATCAGGGCGACCGGGTCGTCCAGGTTGTAGATCCAGTCGGTCGGGACCTGCGTCATGAAGTTTTCGGTTTGGAAGTCCGCCCACGGCGCGGGATGGTTGCGCTCGGTGTTCAGCCACTCTTCGAGCGTGGTGTTGTGCCCGGTAACGTTGTTGGACGAAAAATAGGGAGAGCGCACCGCGCCCGTGATGTCGATTTCCACCACCCCCGCGTCCGCGAGATAGGGTACTTCAACGTAGATGCCGCCGCCGAGCGGATTGCCCACAAGGATCTCGGTGGCGTCGATGTCATAAAGGATCGAGGGGCGGTCCAGACGCTTCACGGTCGTCCTGCGGGTTTCCAAGTCCCAGCTGTGGGCGCCGACGCGAATCTGATAGCCCGCGCCCACGATCGACGCGGGCACCTCGACGGTCACGATCGATCCGGGCGCAACGTAGCAGCCGGTCGGCTTACGGGCGGGATAGTCGTCGTGTTGCCGCTGCCAGCCTTCGGTATCGGGATAGCTTCCGTTGATGACCGCCGTATGGGTGGCGTTCGAAGCAGGCGCATCGACCGCGCCCGGGAAATGGGCGGAACTGCCGAACCGCCGGCCGTCGAGCAACGCCGCGTTCGCCGCGACGTTGGCCACGGTGTAGGTTTCATCCATCAGCGTCTGCATGACGGTGTAGACCACCCAACCCATCTCCTCGTCACTCACCGTGTTGCGGTCGAAGCTTTGGATCGGGCTGCCGTCTTTCCACAACGGGCCCACCTCGGCATCGTAGCGATCCACCAGATCGAACGCGGCCCCCATCACGTTGGTGCTCGAACCGAAGAGCGACGCGCCCGAAACGATCGCCGCCTTGTTGGCCGCAATCTCCGCGCCACTGAGCGAAACCGAACCCAACACATGGTTCTCCAGTTCCGTTAGCGCCTCAACCACCTCCGACTCGGTGGCGGCCCCGGCAGAGGAAACCGCCAGAACGACACCCAGCATCATGGAGGACAAACGGGATTTGGAAAACCTGTTCATGCCGCTACCCCCTCGCACACCACGCTTGCATGCGCCAGCAGTCCAGCACAGCAACCGGCAGGTCCCCATAAATCGTCGACTTTCACGATCGTGTCTCCTCCATGATCTAGCGCTTTCCGAGATCGGGCCGGCGACAGCCGCCTGCAGTACGACACCGTTTTTTTTAAGGCAACACGATCGCGGAGGGCGAATCGCCCACCATCTCCATGGTGTCGCCCAGCTCGGCTCGCATCGCATCCAACTGCTGCGCCAGTGCGGCTTTAACCTGCGCGTATTCCGCGTTATCCACAAGATTATTGAGCTGATAGGGATCGTTTTCCAAATTATAGAGCACCCAGTCGCCGCCCGCATGATAGGCATAGGTCCACTTTTTGGTGCGGATGCCGCGCCAGTCGACGCCGGGCCCGGCGCCGTTTTGCACGTTGAAGAGAAAGACCGCGTCGCGTTCTTTCTTGGAGGTGCCGGTAAAGGTGGACGAATAATCCACGCCCTGCAGGTTGTCGGGGGCATCGATTTTGCATAAGCCCAGCAGCGTGGGCATCACATCGACCGACGAGAAGAGCCAATCGGGTTGCCGGCCGCCCTCGATGCCGCGCGGATAGCGGATGATGAAGGGAATATTGATCGATTCCTCCCACGGGCGTTGCTTCAGGGTCTGCCCCAGCGAATACAGCATATCGCCATGGTCGGAGGTGAAGATGAAAATGGTATCGTCTTCGATCCCGGCCGCTGCGATCGCCGCGTTCAAGCGCCCCATATTCTCGTCGATGCTGGTGATCATCGCGTAATAATTCAAGTAGTCCGAATAATTGAAGCGGGAAGCGGGAACATTCGGACGGGCCGTAATGGTTACATCGTCATACATGGCCAAATATTCATCGGGCGCGGCGTAGGGGTTGTGGGGCGGCCCCATCGAAACCATCAGGCAGAAGGGTTCGTTGGTATGCTGGTTGATGAAATCGATCGCCAGATCGGTTTGAACGGTGGGTTCCCAGGCATCGGGCACATAGGTTGCGGTGGTGGCGTCGTCCACCCAATACTGCACGTAATCGTGATCGTGCGAGCAGTTGCGCACGGCCCAGTAGTCCCAATCGCGGCGGCTCGTGGCATCGACCGGGTTGCTGCGATTGCCCGCCAGGTGCCATTTGCCGATATATCCGGTGGTGTATCCGTTCGCCTTCAGGATGGTCGGCAACAGCAGTTCGTCGTCCGGTAGGCGCAGGTCGTTGTGATAAACACCCGTGGTGTGGCCATAGCGGCCGCTGAGCAGATGCCCCCGGTACGGCGTGCAGACGGGTTGGGCCGAGATCGCCTGGGTCAACATCATCCCCTCTGTTGCGAGGCGGTCGATTTCGGGGGTGATGACCTCCGTGTTGCCCATCGCGCCAATGGAACACGCGCGCAGTTGGTCGGCGAAAACAAAGACAATGTTGGGCTGTTTCTTGGCGCGGAAAAAACCGTTCGACGGCGCGGTCGGCATGACCCACGATTTATTGGTGGTGAAAGCGTTATCGACGTTGCTCCAAGCGTTGTCGGTCAGGTTGGAGGCAAACTGCAACAGGAACGGAAACGTATTGGTTCCCGGGAAGGTCGCCGCCACGTTCAACGCCGTATTCGCGGAGGCCACTTGGAGATTCGGCGCAGCAACCTGGCTGGCAACGGTCGTGCCGCCGTTATTGGTTTCGGAGTTTCCGCCATAGTCGGCGACGGCAAGCGAAATCACATTCGAAAACGCGGTATCGAAACGGATTTCGTCGAAGATGGAGGTTTGCCCCGCCCCGATCCCCACCACGTTGAACGCGCTCTGGTCGAGGTCGGCCTCCATGGTCGAAAAAGCCGCCGGAAGCTCATTGGTGGGATGGGTCACGTTGTAGAGCGTCACGGTATCGTTTGCGCCGTTGGCGGCCCAGTCGACCCGGCCCAC
>NZ_JBFJYW010000076.1:0-13322 GCF_041622395.1 Pontiella sp.
GAACGTTTCAACGCGCGTCCATTCGGTCTCGTCGATCACGAGGCGGAACGGGTCGTTGTCGTCGACGGGCGGAAACTTGACGTAGAAGGTCTGGCCGGGCTCCCGGGTCGTTGCGCAATGCTCGTCGCGCCAGGAAGTCGACGTCGCGGCGCGCTGGCGCCGGAACGGCTTCGTTCCGCCGAACACATAGCGCCCGGCATGGCCGAAGGCCAGCGTCCCGCCCATGTTGGTGATTTCATCGTGTTCGACATTCGCGCTGCCGCGGGCGGCATCGCCTTCGGTTGGGTACGACCCCCAGTTGAGCTCCCAGTTGCCATAGACCTCGTTGCCGATCTCCCAATAGCGGATTCCATAGGGTTCCGGGTGGCCGTTTTTGGCGCGGACCGCAGCCCAATCGATTCCGCCGTTTGGATTTTCGCCGACTTGGCAGTTCATGTATTCCACCCAATCCGCGGCGTCCTGGGGTTTTTCATAGGCGTAGGCCACCATGATGATCCCTTCGTTGAACGGCCCGGTCTCGAGCAGCCGGCCAAACTCGTCGGGCCCGAATTCGTTCGTTCGCGGATGCCGGTAGTTTCCGCTGATGTTGGCCGTGCGCTTGTCCAGCGGGCCGATCGCGCGTTTCCATTGATACAGGTTGCCCTCGGATCCCCCGGGAAAGCGGTAGGTGCGCAAACCGATGCCCGCCGCGAAACGCATGTGGCCCTCGTCGAACGAGCCGTCTAGCGCCAGCAGGCCTTGGCCGCCATCGGGATAAATGTTGTTGGCCCCATGCAGCAACGGGGAATTGGGGCGGATTTCCGCTCCGAAATCAATGGTCACGGAGGCCTCGCGCGGCGGCGTTCGCCCGCCCCCCGCAACGGTTCCGATAAGACAAAAAAGCGCGGACGCGCAAACAACTGGTTTCTGAAATTTAGTCATGCCGATTCTCTTGGGCGCCGAAGCTCGCCGGATGCTCATTATGCTTCGGAATTGAATAAGGAACGTCTTCTATGTGGAAATTCCCCCCGGATTCTCAATAAAACACCGCCAGCCAAATGGTTTTTTCGGTTGATGAGGTTGCGGCCACGCGGTGGCGCCGATGCGCGGGGATCAATAGATGGTCGCCGGGATTCAGCGCCACGGTTTCGTTTTCGAATTCCAGCACGGCCGATCCCGCAACCAGCAGCACCCACTCGTCCTGCTCCTGGTCGTACCAAAAGCCCGCCGGCGATGCGTGGCCGTCGGAGACGATCCGCTCGATCCGGACCCCCGGCTTTTCCGCAAGGATCTCGACCAGCTCGTCCGGCAGGGTCTCCGGAATATTTTTATGCAGATTGCTTTTCATTCGCATCTCCCGATTCGTTGCGTAAGCTATACCGCATGTTTTCATTGCTGACAATTTTCGCCGGCGCGTTTGTGGTCGGATTATCGGGCGCGATGGCGCCGGGCCCGGTGCTGACGGTCACCATCAGCGAAACGCTCAAGCGCGGCTTCAAGGCCGGCCCCTTGATTGTGCTGGGCCACGCGATGCTCGAAATCATCCTGCTGGCGCTGATTTTTGCCGGGCTCGGCCCGTTTTTCGAGCATCCGGCCGTGACCCAGCTATTTCTGGTTGCGGGCGGCGCGGTGCTGCTTTGGATGGGCGGCGGAATGATCCTCCAAAACAAGAAGAGCACCGACGACGCCCTCAACGCCAAAGGCGCCGAGACGCCCTACGGGCCGATCTGGGCGGGCATCGTGCTGAGCATCACCAATCCCTATTGGATTATCTGGTGGGTCACCATCGGCATGGGCTTCGTGACGCAGTCGATCCAGTCGGGCATCGCCGGATTGCTCAGTTTTTATTGCGGCCACATTCTCGCCGATCTGACGTGGTACAGCTTCGTCTCGTTCAGCGTCTCCGTTGGACGGAAGCTTTGCCCGCCCATGGTTTACCGGGTCGTGTTCGTGGCCTGCGGAGTCGTATTGCTGGGCCTCGGCGGACTCTTCCTCTCCAAAAGCTTCTGAACGAATCCTATTCTTCGCCCAGTAAAATCCGCAGAACGACATTGGCCTGCATGTGGGCGGCGATGCCGACGCGCGGCGCCATGAGGCCGCAGCCGGGAGCCGCCCCGGTTTCGAGATCGCCGACGATGTACACGCGATCGCCCATTTTACGCACGCCGATGCTTTCACCGGAGCCATAGCCCGCCATGCCGGAGGCGGCGACAATCGGCGCGCCCTGGAACGATTGCAACAGCATCGCCTTTTGGTCGGCGCGGTCGAACGCCTCGACCATCACGTCGACTTCGCCGAAGAGCTCGCCGATATTGTCGGGCGCGATGCGCACGCAATGGGCGTCGTAGGTTACATAGGGATTGATCCGCCGCAGGTTGGCCAAAAGCGCTTCGGTCTTGGGCTGGCCGAGCTGGTCGATGAAATATTGCTGGCGGTTGAGGTTGCTCGGTTCAACAACGTCGAAATCGGCCAGGATGAGCCGCCCCACCCCGATGCGCGCGAGCGCCACCGCGACGGAGGAGCCGAGCCCGCCAAGCCCGGCAATGCCGACGGTGGCCTGCTTGATTTTGGCGTGCACGCCCGGCGTGTGGCGCGCCGCCATCAGCGCTTCGAGTTCTTCGACGCATGGGATCCCGCCGCGTTGAATCAGGTTGACGGAGTCGCCCTCGTGCAGCGGCACGTCGTCGGCCACGGCGGCGCCGTTGTAGACGAGTACATCGGCATCCGGTTTCAAGCGGTCGCGCAGCTGGAAAAGCGTGGTGCCCGCCTCCAACTCGATGGCTTTTTCGTTCAATAAAATCGTCATGGGCCGATTAACCCCGAATGGGGGCGCCGAACGCAAGAATCAAGAAGGCAATTCTGCTGGAACCCGGCCCACGAAACCCGCATCATTCCGCCCATGCTTGCTCGAACTAAGATTTTTTTTAAGACGACCTTGCTCGGTGGCGTGATCGTGATCCTGCCGACGATCATTCTGGGGTTTGCCTTCAAATGGCTTTTCGGCATGGTCGGCAACGGCATCAAGCCGCTGACGGATCTGGTGGTGAATACCATGACCCTGCCCGACCGCTTCGACCAGCCGATCGCCACGGCGATCGTGCTCTCGGTGATCGTGCTGGGCTGCTTTTTCGTGGGGTTGCTCGTGCGGACGCGGATGGGACAGTGGATCTACCACAGCTTTGAAAACAGCGTGTTGAGCAAGGCTCCGGGCTACAAGATGGTGAAGGAAACCGTGAACCAGTTTCTCGGCAAGAAGGAGTCGCCCTTCTCGTCCGTGGCCCTGGTGCAGGTGTTTGAAAACGACATGATGATGACGGGGTTCATCACCGATCGCCACGACAACGGAATGGTGACGGTGTTCGTGCCGACCGGCCCGAACCCGACTTCCGGTTTCATCTATCACCTGAAAGCCGAGTTCGTCCATCCGGTCGAGGTTTCGGTGGAAGACGCCATGCGCTCGGTCATCTCCTGCGGCGCGGGATCGGAAAAGCTGATCCGGGCACTTCAGCCGAAGATCAACCCATAGCCCGTGCCAAAGACGGCGAGGTCGACGAGGGCGTGGGAGAGCCAGCCGGGCCAGATGGTTTTGTAGCGCACGTACATCCACGACCACCAGACGCCGCCGAGAAAAACGAAGAGCGCGCAGAGCGCGGCGACGGTCGTGCTGAAATAGACCTGCATCGCGAGATAGTGATGCAGCGTGAAACAGAAGGCCGACGCCACGATGCCGCCGATCCGGCCGAGCACCTGCTCGAACTGGCGAACAACAAACCAGCGCCAGACATATTCCTCCAGGACCGAGTTGACCACGACCCAATAGACCGCCGCGCCGATATACCGTTTTTTGCTATCCAGCCCGACCTCGTGCATCATCTCCTTGAAAAAGTCGCCGTCGATCAGGCTCTTGCCCAGCAAGAGCGCCGCCCCGACCACGAAGACGCTGATGAGCAGTCCGCTGGTCAAACCGACCGCATATCCGCCGCGTCCCGTTTTCCCGGGCGTCGGCAACCCCTTCTCCACGAGAAAGAACCAGAGGGCGGGCATGGCCAACAGCCAGATCTTGGTAAACAGGAAGAGGCCCTTCCCGATGGGGGTGTCGGGAAAGAGGATCATGCCGAACAGGACGCCGACCGAGGGCGCCGGAATCAGCAACAGCAAAGAGGCTATCGCTTTGGATTTCATCATCTGAAAGAGGCGGTTCTATGTTGTCCCGTTTTTAAGGCGCTAAGGACGCAGAAACCCGCAAGGCCATTCTTTGCGATCCTTCGTGTTCTTGGCGCCTTTGCGTTTTAGTCACCGATCAAATTCCGTTACTCCGCCGGAAATAGATGCTGCCGATCGGCAGACCGGTCTCGGCGGCGACCACTTCGCATTTGACCTTCATCAGGAAAAAGATTTCCCGGCCGCAATCCTGCAGCGTTTCGAAGTTGCCCTGCCCTTTGGAAACAATCATGTCGGCGCGGTCGAACCACGCGCGGAATTCCGGCGAGCATCGATCGAGGAGCGTACCGGGCGCGTCGGAGCCGTTGTCGATGACGCGGCAGAGTTGGTCGATGCCGACCTGCGGCACCTCGACCGGCGTGATGTCGTTGAGGATCGGTTTTCCGCGTACGGCATAGACCACCTTTTCGGTCGGCAGCTGCTCGATCAGCAAACGGTCGAGCACGGCCTCGCCGCAGTTGTCGCCCAGGTAAAGGATCAGCGTCGCCTGCTGGGCCTGTTGCTCGAAGGCGGCGAACGAATCCATGCACATGTCCGATTCGACGGCGTGCTTGATGACGCCGAGCAGGTCGTTGTTCTTTTGGCCGTGGGGGGTCCCGAAATCGATAATGTTGCCGGCAATGGCCATTCGCAGGGCCGTTTCCAACGGGTTGGCGGACTCCTCCACCTCGATTCGCAACTGCGGCAACAGCTTGAGCACCTCCGCGTTGGACCGCCGCTTGGCATCGGCGTGCGGATCGGCGACGCCCGTCAGCTCGGCAACCGCGCGGAAATAGTCGGCGGCCACTTCCGGCGGGCTCTTTTCGTAGTCGCTCTCGGCGGCAATTCTTAGAACGGTTCGAAGCACCTGTTGCTGGAGTTCCGGATTATCCGGCGCGTAGGCCAGCGCGGCTTCGGTGCCTTGGCGGGCAAAACAGGGAATGCAATCGTTGTAGACTTTCATGTGATCCTTCGCTTAGAGGCGCAAACCTAAGCAGAACCGATTCGCGAAGGAAAGGTTGCGGGGCAGGAATCCGTTTAGGCCGCCCGGGTATCGATGTCGCTCGGCGTCTGGTCGTCGGTGTAGTTGTTGAAATAGGCGGCAATGGCCGCGAGCGCTTCCTCGGCATCGTTTCCGATGGCGCTCACTTTCAGCTCATCGCCGTGGAACGCGTCGAGCAGCAGCAGTTCAACCGCGCTATGCGCATGGGCGATCCGATTGCCTTTATAGAAGGCAACGATCGCATCGAAACCCGCGGCAATTTCCGATACCTCGTCGGCCGGGCCCATGTGGAGCCCAAAGCGACTGTTTATTGTAATGGTATCGCTAAATACGTTCACGCTACCCTCCGAATTCTTCAAAGACACGTTGTTTAGAAGATGGAACAATAGCTCATACGCAGACAGAATCAATTACAATGTATACATGCATTTCTAAAGCGGGCTTAAGTGGAACAAATCCGGCTAGTGCCCAAACACCATGGTCTGGCAATCGACGCCATCGATGGCCTCGAGCGCTTCGATCATCCGGCAGGTCTCCTCGGTGTCGGCCATCTCCAGCAGGATGAGACCGTTCGACGAACAGATGTCGTCGTGCATGCCCAGGCGGGTTTTGATCTGCGCGCCGTATCGGGTGAACACCTCCTGCACGTTGACGGCATGCGCCTCGCGATCGACAATATGAACCCCGACGATGATGTGCTTATCCATTGCGTTCTCCTTGGTTAGTGAAATCCGGCATCTTGCGTTTCATGTATTGGTCGAACTTGGGAACCGTAAAGGCCACGAGGCCGCGCTTGGGGCTGTAGGCCATGCCCTTCTTGATGACTTCGTCGCGGATGGGGGCGGCCTGTTTGACCGTTAGGCCCAACAGATTTGCAACGGCGGTGGAGTTCGCGGGGTCGTTTCCAAATTCGGCCATGGCCCGGGCATAGTGCTGCTGCCGCTCGGTGAGCCGCTCGAAACGAACCTTGAAGAAGCTTTCGTCGAGGGCGGCTTCGGCCTTGCGCGATGCTTCGCGGGCATTGGCGGCGGTGATCGGCGAGGACTGCGCGATCTGCCAAACGTGCGACCCCCAAACCTGGAGAAAGAAAGGATAGCCCTCCGTCTCGCGCAGAATTTCCTCCAAGGCGCCGGCTTCGAACTCCACCCCCTCCCGCTTGGCGGGCTCGACCAAGGCCATGCGGGCTCCGTCCGGATCGAGCGGCCCGACTGCGGGATAGGTGAACAGGCGCTCGGAATAGGATTTCGCATCCCCGGCCAGTTGCGCGAGCTGCGGCAGACCCGCCCCGAAAAAGAGCAACGGCAACTTGCGTTGCGAGATCTTGTGCAATGCCATGATGAGCGCGCCCAGGTCGTCTTTCGCCAGATACTGCACCTCGTCGACCAGGATCACGGCAACGGTGTTCCTCGCTTTGGCCGCTTCGCCGATCGATACGAGCAGATCGGTGAGATCGATCGCCAAATCCCCGGTGACCATCGGTCGGGCGACGCCCAGCTCGAATTCGCCCAAATGGACCCGGAAAATCCCGGCGAAAGCCTGTAGGAGCGAGAAGGCTTTTTTCACCTCGTCGCCCATTCGTTTGCGGCGGTCGATCTTCAGCAGGAGGCGATGAAGTTGCTGGGTCAGCAGCTGCGGGAGGGTACGGTCCATATCCGCTTCGAAAATCGAGGTTTCGCACCCCAGGTTTTCCGCAATCTGGTCGATGCGGTTGAGCAGGACGGTCTTCCCCACCCCGCGCAATCCCAGCAAAATCAAACTTTGGGACGCATGGCCATTTTGTACCCGTTTGATGACGTTTTCGGCATCGCGCAGTATGTTTTCGCGCCCGGCAAGTTCCGGCGGCGGAACCCCCGCACCCGGACTATAGGGATTGTTGATCAGATCCATATCGCTTTATCCATCCATGTTATCTTTGTTTGGCGGAGATAACCTAACAATTAATAACGCGCCCGGAAAGCCCGTTTACCGCCGCCTTGTCCCGATAAGTTATCGCCAAAACCCCTAACTCGCCAAACTAGCCGGGATAACGGCCGGCCCCTTCGGCCTTTCTCCCAAAGCCGGTTCTGGCGGTTCGCGAATCCACGCCGTATAGTGTCGGTCTATGCTTGGACGATCCAAAGAAAAGCAGGCTGGAACCGACTTTCCTTCGCTGAAGTTCCGCTTCGGTTGGCGGCCGTATCAAAAGCGGGTGCTGAATGCGATTGAACACCACCTGAGCGATCAGCGGTTGCATGTGGTGGCGGCGCCGGGCGCAGGGAAAACCGTGCTGGGGCTTGAAGTGTTCCGCCGTCTGAAAAAGCGCACCGTCATCCTCTCCCCCACCCGCATCATCCGCGACCAATGGCTGCAACGCCTGACCGACTTCTGCGAAACCGACGATCCGCTGAGCCTCGATTGGGTCAGCAACCGCCTCGCGGATCCGCAGATGCTCACTTCGATCACCTATCAGGCGCTCCACTCCAAATCGCGCGCCGAGGAAGAGACCGACCCCGAGGATGAGGACGAGGCCGAAACCGAAACGGTCGATGCCGCCGTTGTGGTGGAAACCTTTCAGCGGCACCGGGTTCAGGTGATCATTCTGGATGAGGCCCATCATCTGCGGGCGGAATGGTGGAAGGTGCTGGCCCAGATTTGCGAGGCGATACCCGACCTGGTGATTGTTGCGCTCACCGCCACGCCGCCCTATGACTCGAAGGCGCCCGAGTGGAAGCGCTACGAGGAACTCTGCGGACCGATCGACGAAGAGATTTCGGTGCCGGAGCTGATCCAGGCCGGCACCCTCTGCCCGCATCAGGACTATCTCTGGGCCGTGGATGTGAGCCCGTCGGAAAAAGAGCGGATCAAAACCTACGACGACCGGGTGAAGCAGTTGCTGAATCATCTGGAGAACGACGAAACCTTTTGCACCTGCATCCTCGATCATCCGTGGCTGGACGAAGAACTCGACCCCGCCAGCGTCTACAGCAATCCGCAGGCGGCCATGGCCGTGCAGGTTTTTCTGAAGCATAAAACCGGCGAAATCGCGCCGGAGCTCTGCGAGGCCCTGGATGTTTCCATGAAGGATATCCCGGCGCTCAGCCGGACGTGGTGGCAGATTCTGCTGGAACATTTGCTCTTCTCCGGAACGGTCAAACAATCCGCCGCGGCAACCGCATACTACGCCGAACTGAAAAAGCGGCTGCGCTCGCTGGAACTGCTGCGCAAACGCGAACTCTCGATTGTGCGCTCCCGGCGGCTTGAGCGGTCGCTGGCGCTGAGCAAACAGAAGGTAACGGCCTGCCTGCTGATTCATAAATTGGAACTCAAACAGCGCGGCGACGAACTGCGGCAGGTGATCCTGACCGACTACATCCGCGATGAAGCGCTAAACAGGGCGGATTCGCTCGGCACCGCCACCCTCGGCGCCTGGCCCATCTTCAAAACGCTCTGCGCGCAATCCCCGATCGCCGGCTCGATCGCCCTGCTGACCGGCCGGCTGAGCATCGTGCACGAAGCGCTGGCCGAAGCCGCCGATCAGAAAATGGTTTGCACGCCGTTCGAAGGGATGCCCGGCCATGTAAAGGTCGCCAGCCCGCTGAACGTGTTGACCAACAGCGTTACCGCCCTGCTGATCAAGGGGCGCATCAAAACGCTGGTGGGAACCGGCGCACTGCTCGGCGAGGGCTGGGACGCCCCGGTGGTGAATTCGCTGATTCTCGCCAGCTCGGTGGGTACCTATATGCTGACCAACCAGATGCGCGGACGGGCCATCCGGCTGGACCGGTCGAAGCCGGAAAAGGTCAGCAGCATCTGGCATCTGGTGGCCATCGATGTGAAAAGCGAAAGCGGCCTCGGCGATTTTTTCGATCTGAAGCGGCGCTTCGAAACCTTCGTCGGCCTCTCCGAGCACAATCTAAGCATTGAAAGCGGCTTTAAGCGCATGCAGGCCTCCGGACTCGAACTCGGCCTGACGGAGCTGAACGCCTACGCCTGCTTTGCCAACAACCGGCAGATGGTCGGACGCTATCGCAGGATCGCAACGGTATCGCAACGCTGGAAAAAGGCGCTCGCATCCGACCGCAATGCGCGCGTGGTGCCTTCGGTCGAAACGGAAATGCTTCCGCGGCTGCGCGCCTACCACATCCGAAATACGCTCGGGCATTTGCTCTTCCGCCTGCTGAGTGCGCTCGGTTGCTGGCTGAGCTGGGGCGCCGTCCTGGCCCGCCACGAATGGGCGCTGCTCTTTGTAGCCGGCGGAATTGGAACCGCCTGGATGGTTCTGTTCCGGTTCCGGGAAACCCTTGCGGCGCTGCGCATCGGCCTGCGGCACCTGCCCGTCGACGGTTCCCTGCGGCAAATCGGCAAGGCCCTGTGCCGGGCCCTTTGCGAAGCCGGCATGATTGAAACCCCGTTCCGCCGCCTGCGCATTCGAACCGTCTGCTCATCGGACAAAAGTTTTTATCTGAGTCTGAGCGGCGGCACCTATTATGAATCGAGTCTGTTTGCGGACGGGCTGGCCGAGCTGCTCGGCCCGATCGACAGCCCGCGCTACCTGGTCATCCGCCAAGGGCGCTTTCTCGGGTTTAATCGCGACGACTATCATGCCGTTCCCGCACGGCTGGCCGTCAAAAAAGAGCTCGCGGAATTGTTCTTCCGCGCCTGGTCGCGGTACGTCGGACCCTCCGACCTCATCTACACCCGCAGCGAAGAAGGGCGCGCCGA
Organism: Pontiella sp.; assembly: GCF_041622395.1. Taxonomy (NCBI): domain Bacteria; kingdom Pseudomonadati; phylum Kiritimatiellota; class Kiritimatiellia; order Kiritimatiellales; family Pontiellaceae; genus Pontiella; species Pontiella sp. Next base: position 9,884 of record NZ_JBFJYW010000076.1, read on the forward strand.
ACTCGTCCACGCCAAAGCCCGCGCCTTCACCGCCGCCTTCAAAGAAGAAACCCGGCGGCTCGATCGCTGGCAATCGTAACCCGAAATTGGAACCAGGAAGCTTGGGTTTTGGCTACACCCGCTCTTTCTCGAAGTATTTCGTGTGGAGCAGTTCGTGCGACTTGTGGCCGAGGGGCTTTCCAAGGAACTCCTCGTAGGCCTGCAGAATCTGCGGATTGGTGTGCGATTTGCGCAGGGTTTTGCCTTCGTCTTCGGCATAGATGGCTTTCATCCGGGCCTGGCGGACTTCATCGGTCGTGATGCGCGGCTGTCCCCCGCCCCCGATGCAGCCGCCGGGACAGGTCATCACTTCCACAAAGTGATAGACGGCTTCGCCGGCGCGGATCTTTTCGATCAAGGCACGGGCGTTGGCCAACGAATGCGCAACGGCGACCTTCGCCGTGACCCCTTCGAGGAAACTCCATTCCGGCACCGTTCCTTCGATGGTGATCTCGGCTTCCTTGATGCCGTCGAGCCCGGCCACCGGGGTGACGTGCAGGTTATCGAACGGCAATTCGCGGCCCGTGATGATTTCGTAGGCCGTACGCAGCGCCGCTTCCATCACGCCCCCGGAGTTGGCGAAAATGTCGGCGGCCCCGGAACCGAGACCGAGCGGCGCATCCATTGCCGAATCTTCCAGCGCGGGGAAGTCGATTCCGGCCTGGGTGATCATGCGGCCCAGCTCGCGGGTGGTGAGCACCACGTCCACATCCTGCGCGCCGCTGGAATTCATTTCGGGGCGCGCGGCTTCGTATTTCTTGGCGGTGCAAGGCATGACGGAAACCATGAAGATCTCGTCCGGTTTCTTGCCGATTTTCTGGGCATAGTAGGTCTTCACCATCGCACCCATCATTTGTTGCGGCGATTTGCAGGTGGAAAGGTTCGGCAGCATGTCGGGATAGTAGTATTCCATGAATTGGATCCAGCCCGGCGAGCAGCTGGTGAACATCGGAAGCGCCACCTCTTCGCCATCGACCAATGCGTTCTTAAGGCGCGTCAATAGCTCGGTCCCCTCCTCCATGATGGTGAGGTCGGCCGAAAAGTTGGTGTCGAACACGGCATCGAAGCCCATGCGGCGCAACGCGGTGGTCATCTTTCCGGTCACGAGCGTCCCCGGTTCCATGCCGAAGCATTCGCCGAGCGCGGCGCGGATGGCCGGGGCGGTCTGCACGACCACCGTCAGACCGGGATCGTCCAGCGCGGCCCATACCTCGGCGGTCTGGTCGCGCTCGGAAATGGCGCCGACGGGACAGACCAGCGAGCACTGTCCGCATTGCACGCAGGTGACCGTGTTGAGCCCTTTGCCAAAAGCGGGACCAATGGTGGTCTTGAACCCGCGACTCTGCGGAAACAGGGCGGAAACACTTTGCGTTACCGTGCAGACGGTTACGCAACGACGGCACGAAATGCACTTGGCGCTGTTGCGCACGAGGGCAATGGTGCTTGCATCCTGGCAGCGCGGCGCCTTTTCGCCTTCGTAGCGCAGCTCGCGGATGCCGAGGTCGCGCGCGATCGATTGCAGCTCGCAGTCTTCGTTTCGGTCGCAGGTTTTGCAGTCGCCCTCATGCTCGGAAAGCAGCAGCTCCACCACCACCTTGCGCGCTTCGCGCACGCGGCGGTTGTTGGTGTGGATTTTCATCCCGTCGGTTGCCGGCATGACACACGAAGCCACCAGATCCTTCACGCCATCGATCTCGACCAAGCAGACGCGGCAGGCCCCGATGGCCTGGACCTTTTCGAGATAGCACAGCGTGGGAATATTGATGCCCGCCTGCTTGCAGGCTTCAAGAACGGTGGTTCCCTCTTCAACCGTAAACGGTTTGTTGTCGATGGTGATCTCAATCATTTTACAATCCTCGTTAATGCCCGTTACCATGAGTGGACTTCTTCGCGATAGTCGCAGCGCAGACAGCGTTTGGCCTGCCGGATCGCCGTGGCTTCGTCCCAGGGCTGTTCGACTTCGTCGAAGTTGCAGCGGCGCCGTTCCACCGGAATGAGCGGCTGCTTTTCGCGCTCGTATGAAACGGGATCCGCATCGGGATCGAAGAAGGTGCCGACTTTCTTCTCTTCGCGCCAGAACGCGTTGTTCTTGCCCGTAAGGAACAGGTCGATTCCTGCGGCGGCCTTCTCGCCATCGGCGACCGCTTCGATGACGGAGGATGGGCCGGATGCAACATCGCCGCCCGCAAAGATCCACTCCTGCGAAGTTGCCTTGGTGAGGGCGTCGGTCGCGATGTAGCCATTCCGCTGCACGTTCAAGGACTGCGATCCCGTCAACAACGGTAAATCGACACGCTGGCCAATGGCGGCAATCACCTGGTCGCACGGCACAACGAAGTCCGCGTCCTCCCCTGCCACCGGGCGGCGGCGGCCGGAGCGGTCGAACGCGCCGAGCTCCATCGGCTTGCACCGGATGCCGACGACTTTTCCGTCTTCGACGATGATTTCTTCAGGCGAGGTGAGCAACTGCAGCTTGACGCCTTCGGCTTCGGCCTCTTCGATCTCCTCTTCGTAGGCGGGCATTTGTTCGCGGGTGCGGCGGTAGAGCACCGTCACGCTTTCGGCATCGAGCCGCGCGGCCGTGCGGGCGGCATCGATGGCCGCGTTGCCGCCGCCGATGATCACGACGTTTCGGCCGACCGGGACGGAACCGCGGATGTTGTAGTCGCGCAGGAAGGTCATGGCTTCGCAGACGCCTTCGGCCTCTTCGCCGGGAAGGCCGAGTTTCAGGCCGTCGGGCGCACCAACCGCCAGGAAGAGGGCTTCATAGCCCTCTTGCTTGAGGCTTTCGAGCGTGAAATCTTTCCCGAGCGCCTTGTCACACTCGATATCGACCCCGAGACGCTCGATCATGCGGACTTCGCGGGCCAGGATTTCGCGCGGCAGGCGATAGGCGGGAATGGTTTGCGCCATCATGCCGCCCGGGCGCGGTGCCGCCTCTAAGACCTTCGGTTTGTACCCGAGCCGCGCAAGGAAGTATGCACAGGAGAGCCCTGCCGGACCCGCCCCGACAATCGCAATCTTCTTGGCGGCGTTCTTGGCGTTCTCTTTCACTTCCGGAACCTGGATGATCATCTCCTGCTCCACCATGAATCGCTTGATGCCACGGATGGAAAGCGGGCTGTCGAGCGACGAACGCCGACAGTGCTCTTCGCAGGAGTGGAAACAGATCCGCGCGCACGCAGCGGCGAACGGATTGCGTTCACGGTGCAGCTTTAGCGCATCGGCATAGCGTTTTTCGCCGACGAGCGAAATGAAACCGGGTACATCCACCGAGGCCGGGCAAGCGCTTTGACACGGCGCACGGACGAGTCCGGCGCACACCCCGGCACGACATTTCTTTTCGCGGATGTGCTCTTCGTATTCCTCGCGGAAGTGGCGGATGGTGGACAATACCGGA
>NZ_JBFJYW010000077.1:0-13279 GCF_041622395.1 Pontiella sp.
CGACCCTCCAGCCGCCAATTCGTGGAGCAGGCATCCTTGCCTGCTCAAGGGCAGGCAGAGATACCTGCCCCGCAGTCGCAGCGCCTGCGCCCCCGCGATCCTATGGAGACCGGCAAGATGCCTGTCCTTCGTTATAAGGGGTCCCGTAATCCAACAATTCCTTGGCTGAAAAAAGGTTCCAGTCATTTGACATTGATGCGCATGACAAGTCACACATGCAAAGGTCAAAGAACCGTCTCGATTTTAACGACCAATGCCAGCGCGCCCTTTTCTTGCCAACGCCTGCCTTGATGGCGCTTGCGTAAGGGAATTTGCCGGGGAGAACCACACGTTTAAATGTGTGATGGGCATCGGTGCGCGGCCGGCCGCATCGACTGGCCCGACAGGGGACCTAAAATGTAAGAAAAAAACATGCGCTCCGCAGAACGGTTTCCGATATGTTGCCACCATGCAATCGAACGGACAACCTGCAAACCGGAACGGCTTCACCCTGGCGGAGCTGCTGGTGGTGATTGCGATCATTGCCATCATGTTCCTGATTGCCCTGCCTGCGCTGATGGATATCGCCGGGCAGACCAAACTCGATTCGGCCGCCAACGCGGTCCACTCGGCCGCCAAGCTGGCGCGGCAATTCGCCGTGGCCAACAACCAGCCGACCTATCTGGTTTTCAACGAAGGGCAGACCGATGCCGCGCTGGCGTACCGCGCCTACGCCGTCTTCACCGTCGACATCCATTCCCCGCCCGTCACGCAGGAGGACGGCGAATTCCTGACCCCGTGGGAGCCGCTTCCGCCGGGCGTCGTGTTCGACGCCACCGCCTCGGAAGACAACAACAACGTATTCCTCGTCGGGGGCAGCTGGGCCGGCGGATTCGGCCGCAACCGCCAACTGCGGGTCGGGAATTCAACCTATGTTGCCCTGGGCTTCAAGCCCACCGGGACCCAGAACCTCGCCTACACGCACGACATCCATTTGGCGGAAGGCTTCTACGACGAGGTGGGCAAACTGGTGCACACCTCGGTGCCGGGCCAAGGCGCGCGCATCCGGATCGAAGGCGGCGGCGATAGCTGGATTGCCCCGATCGTCTACGACGAGTCGGGCGAAATCGCGGAGATTGCGCAATGAGCAACCCCCGGCGGTCGAACGGGTTCACGCTGATCGAAATCATGCTGGCGCTGCTGGTGGTCACGATCGGCGTCGTTGCCGTGGTGGGGCTGCTGAGCAGCTCGCTCGACAGCGCCTCCAAGACGCATGAAGACCTCAACGTCGTCTGCTTCGCCGATCTGGTGCTGAACTATTGCCACGCCGTGGAAGACTTCGCCGACCTGCCCACCACCGGCAGCCTTTCGTTGCCCGGCCACGACACCGAAGACGTCATTCTTCGGCTGGGCGCCCAGGACGTATTCACCGCAACCCTTCCCCTTTCGCAACTCACGCTGTTGAGCGAGCCGCAGGAATATACCGTCACCTACCAACTCGACATCGCGGCCGACGGCGCCCACATCAAGACCGTTTCGCTGCAGGTGTGGCCCGGATACGAGACTGCCGGCACCCCGCGCAGGTTCTATACGGAAATCTACAACTGGAAGAAGGGCCTATGAAGCCGGCCGTCGCCAAACGCGGCTTCACGCTGCTCGAAATCGTGGTCTCCATCGCCATCCTGTCGATGATGGCCCTGATGATCGCCTACGTCTTTTCCGAGAGCGACCGGGCGGTGCAGCAAGGCAAGGACCAGGCGTTGCTCGACGAAACGGCGCGGCTGCTGCTGGACTACCTCGAAGAGGACATCGGCCAGGCCCTGGTCCGCACCAATGTCGCCTTCCGGGTCGGCGAGGCCGAAGGGGTCGAGACGCTCTATTTCATTTCGCCGGGCATTCGGCGCCGGCTCGAGGACGTGCTGCGCGACACCGCGCCGATGCGGCTGCAGGTCCGCACCGACAGCACGTGGAACCGCGCGCTGGAGATCGACTCCCCCGACGAGGGCGCAAGCGCGTACTCGGTCGACAACGTCATCAAGATTTCCGACTACTATTCCGATTCCCCTGCCCAGGCGGCCTCCCTGATGGAGTTCGAGGCCCCGAATCTGGACGAAACGATGGACCACAGCGCACTCGAATACACCAAAACGCTGCAGGGGATGGTGGCCGCCCACGCGATGCTCACCGACCTCTCGCTGACGGTCAACGGCGATCCGGAGTGGGCCGCGGCCAACCCCGTGGTTTTCACCCGCGCACAGATGCCCCGCTTCGTCGATGTCACCATTGCGCTGGCCCCCTCCCCAACGATTGAGCGGGCCACCCAGCTCTTCTCGATCAGCAGCCCCAACAAGGGCGTCGACCTCATCCGCGAAAACGAACGCATTTATTCCCGCCGAATCCACCTTCCCAACCGCGGCATCGACCGACTGAACGACGAGTAGCATGAACAACAGCCATCCATCCAAGAGCGGCGCGGCACTGGTGATTGCCCTGGGTTTCCTGGCGGTCTTGACCCTGCTCGTCGTGGCCTACACCGCGCAAACGCGCACCGATCGCCTTTCGGGCCGGGCCTTCGTCTCCACCGCCGCCGCCCGCCATTTGCTGCACACCGCCATGGCCCGCGCCATGGAAGACCTCGACTCCGCCGTCGGCGCGGGCTACCCCGACAACCTGCTGGCCATGGGATCCGTCGGCGATTCCGATTCCCTGCTATCCGACTCGCTCGACTTCGGGATGCAGGAAGACTTTTTCCAGATCGGCAACTCCAACATCGCGTTGGCCTTCGACGACGCGCTCGCCACCTCTCGCTGGCAAACCGTATCGATCGGGGACGAAGTGGTCGGCCGGGTGGGCTACGTCGTGATCAACTCCTCCGGATTCCTCGACGCCAACGAGGTTGGCTCCGCCACCAACTCCGCGGGCTACATCGAACGCGCGACCGGGCTCTCCCCCGCCGAGATCCAGCTGGCCAAGGGCCGCGACGTGATTTCCGAATTCAACTCCACCGCGAGCATGCTGCCGCATATCGCCATCGACTCCCCCGGCGGCACCCTGCGCGCGGCGACGGATCCGAACCTGACGCCGGGCCTGGCGTTCGTCCGCAACCGCGACCGCTCCTGGCGCCGGTTCGAAACCCTGCACGACGTGCTCCAGCTCAACCAGGACCCGGCGTGTTCCGCCGACATTGTCGCGGCCGACGCCATGGCCAGCTTCTGCACCTTTTCCTACACCCCGGAGCCGGATGACGGCCGCACCTTCATGGGAACCAACAGCGCCTCGCTCGCCGAGGACGCCATCCGCACCGAACTCAAGAAGAACGGCGCCATCAACGCCGACTATGTGATCAACCAGCTGATCGACTACCTCGACACCGACACCATTCCCGAGGACGTCGATGCCTCCGTCGAACCCGTCCCGCTCATCAACGAGGTTGCGCTGACCTGCGACTTTTCCTTTTTCCCGCTGATCGAAATGGTGGAGGACGACGAGGGCAACGAGGTGCCGGAGGTGGTCAGCATCACCATCACCAACTCCTACAGCGTCGAGATCGAAGTCTGGTACCCCTTCACCGGATACGAGAACGAAACCGCCTACCAAATCAAGGTGGAGAACGATCCCATCGGCACCCTCCCCAACGACCTGTTCGACCAGCCCGAGGACTGGGTCGGCCGAATTGAAATCCCCTCCTTCTCGACCCTGCCAGGGGCCCTCCCCGCCGACCTGCCCCTGAACGAAGGCACCTATGAAAGCTACGTGGAAGACTCCGACGAACTGCTCGGCATGTTCGACGAGATGCTGACCGACATCGAATTCCCGCTGATCGAGTGCATCGAAAGCGGCGGCACGGTGGTGGACCGGGTGGAAAACCTCACCCTGCCGCTATCCGAAGCGGTCGGAAACACGCTCATCCCGCAAATCGAATCCATGATCTCCAACCTGTTCAGCGCGGCCGATGCCGAAATCGTTTCCAACCGTTTCATCGTCTCGATGAGCTGCATCGATCCGCGGCTCAACTGGAACGGCCTGCTCGCCTCGCAGTGGGAAAGCGATTGGGCCGCCGGCATGATGAACGAAGACACCACCGTCTCCGCCGGAAGCATGGGGGAGGTCAACTATTCGCTCATCTCCGCCGTCGTGACCCCCGACGACACCGACGCCCCGAAAATCTTCGTCCGCAACACCGACGAAATCGACTCCCCCTGGGAATTCACCTACTTCCTCTACGATCTGGAAAAGCCCTGGCAAACCATGCAGATGCTCGAGGCGTTCGACGAAGACAACACCCGCTATATCATGCAAAACCTCTCGCCGTTCCCCCAAGGGGAGAAACCGCGCCACGGCCTCGTCAACCCCCACTCGCCGCACCCCAACGTACTGGCCGCCGTTTTCATGGGCATCCCGCTCGACGAATTCAACGGCACCGACACCCACTACCTCGACGAGCCGAAAGCGGCGGCCAAGGTGGCCGCGCTCTTCGCCGATTGGATGCAAAACTCCGAATCCATCGCCGCCACCGGCTGGCCCGTCGGGGCAACGGGCATCGGCGACGGGTTCAACCTCGACAACCTGGGCGAAACCATCGGCTCCACCGACCCCTGGGTTCTGGAAGCCGCGTTCCGCAACACCTACGAACTGTTCAACCCGCGCGACACCCTCTACACCATTTTGCTCGCCGCCCAGGCTGGAACCGACATCGATGGCGACGGCATGGTTTCCGACGAAGAGGTCCGCGCAACCCAGCAAGCCATCGCCTACGTCTGGCGCGATCCCCAAACCGAGCAGGCCGCCATCGTCTTCTGGGGGCTGGCCGACACCCTGCAAACCTTCTCCGAAAGCGGCAGGCGGTGGCGCGACCTCCTCCAGGCCTTCGAACCCTGATTTCCGCCGATTCAACATTTCCAAGCCCGGCAAAATCCCCTATACAGACCCGACGCAACAACAAGGAACCGCCATGCCGATATTCGAATACCGATGCACAAAATGCGGGGCGCGCTTCGAAGCGCTCGTCTCCTCCTCCGCGGCCTTGGCCGCCTGCGAAACTTGCGGATCGAAACAGGTGGAAAAGCAACTCTCCACCTTTAGCGCCGGCATGACCTCCCCGACTTCGCCCTGCGCCGAGGCCGGGTGCGGCCGGGCCGGAACCGGATGCGGCGGCGGGTGCCCCATCAACTAAGCGGATTCGCGCGAACCGCCCTCTCCAACCCACCTGGAACAGATCCCATGAACATTTCGAACTATATAAAACAACGGCAGGCGCAAATCGAAACCGCGCTCCAGGACAGCCTTCCCTCGGGCGGCACCCGGCCCGCCATCCTGCACGAAGCCATGCGCTACTGCGTACTCAACGGCGGCAAGCGTATCCGCCCCGTGCTGGTGCTCGCCGCCGCCGAACCGTTCGGCACGCCCGCCGCGGCGGCGCTCGATGCCGCCGTGGCCATCGAGCTGTTCCACTGCTCCACCCTCGTGCACGACGACCTCCCCTGCATGGACGACGACGACCTCCGCCGAGGCATGCCCACCTGCCACGTCAAGTTCGGCGAAGCCAACGCCGTCTTGACCGGCGATGCGCTGATGATCCACGCCTTCCAGATGCTCGCCGAAACCGGCAACACCCGCCTGGCGCTGGAGCTGGCCCAGGCGGCCGGCTCGCGGGGCGTGATTGCCGGGCAGGTGGAAGACCTCGCCGCCGAAGGCCAGGAACCCAACGCCGGCTTGATCGAATTCATCCACATCAACAAAACCGCCATCCTGATCCGCGCCGCCGTCCGCATGGGCGCCATTGCCGGGGGCGCGCGCGAAGACGAGCTGGAAAACCTCGGCATCTTCGGCGAGAAGATCGGTCTCGCCTTCCAGATCGTCGACGACGTCCTCGACGAAACCTCGACCGAAGAGGTGCTGGGCAAGCCGACCGGGTCCGATCTCAAGCTGCGGAAAATGACCTATATCGCCGTCCACGGCATGGACGCCGCCCGGGCACGGATCAAGCAACTCACGACCGAAGCCATCAACGCGCTCGACATGCTCCAGCGCGAAACCACGGCCCTGCGCTCCATCGCCGAATATCTCGTCGATCGGGAATACTAGATATTTCCTTTCATTCGTTGCCATCAAGGTTTCTTTGGTGGCGCAGGATGAAGCCCTCGACTCTTCGCCCCGGTTTTATCCTGCAGGCTCGAACATCACCTTCGCCCAGGATGGCGCGAACGGCGACGTTTGGTACATAGCAAGCGATAGCCGCGTCTGGAAAGAACCCGCCAAATAAGACCGACCGACGGTGATTCCAACGCAAAGACACAAAGAATCCAAACCTCAACCTGCTTTGTAGGGAGGGCATGGTTGAGGGACGATACCTGCCCGCCGAACGGCTGAAAGGCATCGTTCCTCAGCCATTTCAGCCCTACAATTCCCCGAGGCGGCTCAAACTACATTAAACATCTTAAAGATTCGGATCGATCGCAGGAAAAGCTTCATCACATACGGGAGCTGCTGCTTATTTCCGATTTAACAGAAGGCCGCAAGGTTCGCGAAGAATCGGCATTGCTGTCTTTGCGACCTTTAGCGAAGCGGGTGTTAAATTGAATCCTTGTTAACGCGAACCTTTGCTCAGTGCGACCGATTAAGAAATACGGAGCACGGTCGAGCGGCCGTTGCCGAAGAAGCAAACGGCACGGCGCGAGCTTCCCCTGCGCTACTCCCCCGATCGGGGGAGATGGTGCAGGGAAATCCCGTTGAAATAACAGGGCTGCCCCTCCGTCACCAATCCGACCTGCGAGGCGGGCCAGTCGCCCTCGATCTCCATCGCGGGGCGCCCGTTGAGGTGGATGACGACGCGGTCTTCGAGCTTCACGCACCGGAAGAAATAGCTCGATTCGACCTCCAGGGTAACGAGGGCCTCCTGCGGGCGCGACGTGGTATCGGTCTCGGTGGTGTCGTCGCCGATCTCTTCGTTGCGCCCCAACTCCTCGCCGGGAATATAGTTGCGCTTGTAGCGCCCGGTACGCGAATCGATGACGATCGCGGAGGGAATATACAGGCCAACGCCGACATAGTTGCCGGTTTCGGGCCGGATGGCGATCGGGTTGAGGATGCCGGACGACTGGGCGCGCGGCTTCGGCTCGTCGGCATCGTAGAAACGCCCGTCTTCCCACAGGTTCGGCTGCTCGCCGCGGTCGAGGCGCGCGTAGCGGATGACCATGTCGTCGGACGGAATATAGAACTCCTGCTGCAGGTGTTCATAATCGCCCTCGAGCCAGCGCAAATCGAGCCGGGAAACAATCGACTCCGAGCACAGCTCGTAGACCCACGAGGTCACGTCGCGATAGGAGGTCGACTTGTCGTATAAGTGGCGGTGGGGCACCTGGCACTTGAGCGATGTCGACCGCGGCTTGATCTCCTGGCCACGCAGCTTTCCGGTCACCACCAGCAGGCGGGCCTTCGTATCGATCATCGCCTTGAGATAGTTGTCGCGATCGGCGAAAACGGGAAAGACGCCGTAGAGGCGGTCCGAGCCCTCCTGGAGCCGGTCGAGCTCCACGTTGACGCAGAATTCGTACCGGTCGAGCAGGTCGCCCTTGAAGGCCCGCCCCGGCCCGGACTGCAGCTCCTGCTCCAGCCCGCGATCCTTGAAGTGGCGCCACTCGCCGGCGGGCATCGTGCCGTCGGCCGCCCGGCCCCAGCCGGTAATGAATTCGCCATGCTCGTCCCATCCCGCCGTATAGGTCACGCCATCGAATTCCGCCGCGGAATCCGCGCAGAAGAATCCGGGCACGCCCGGGGTGGTGATCTGGGTGATGATCGGCCGTTCGGGCAGGAGGTTGATTCCGTCCAACTCAACGCCGAAGTGGCTGCCGTTCCTGGTGACGCGCAGGCGGTGCAGCGGCGGCTCGGCCGCCCCAACGCCCGGCGGTTTTTCCAACAGCTCGAACGCCTTGGGCAGCTTATAGCGCTTCGGCATCTTTTTGCCGGGTTCGATGTGGTATTGCCACGTGCTGGCGGCGGGGTTGATGCTCACGATCAAATCGTGCTCGCCGTCGCTCCAGGCAACGACGCCGACACTGCCCTTGCCGGAGGGGGGGAATCGCACGAAGGTTTCGAACAAATAGTTCATGGCGGGCGCCTGCTTGAGATAGGCCTTGGCCACGCCGCGCGTCTCCCGCTGCTGCAACGCCCCGCCATAGCCCATCCAGCCGCCGCCCGCGAAGGCCCAGCGCTCGGCCCAGCCGAGCCGGTCGTCCTCGGGGAAGGTGTCGGAGAAGCTCGGGCGCGCGGGCGGCGGATGGAAGCCGGACGTTTGCGCGGTCGTTGGCCCATCAATCACCAGTTCGTCGCCGTAGAAGAAGACGCGGTCGAGTCCGGAGCCCGGCACCCCGTTCCACCACGCGCGGTAGAGCGCCCATTTTTCGAAGCCGTTGGGTCCCTCCACGATCCGCACGCGGTCCAGGCCGTAGACGGTCGGCTCCAGCGGATGGTCGCCGGCATCGAACAGACCGAAATCAATGAAACGGTATTCCGCCGTTTTCAGGGCGGCGGCCTCCACGGCGATCACGTTGTCCGCCGTCTTGAAGACGCCCTTGGCCGCCTCGGAGATATCGAAATAGGAATAGGCCACCGATGGGGTGTCCGATTCATGGACCACCGTCCCGTTGATGGTCACCCGTACCGCGCCTTCGTGCCGGATGTTGAGCAAGGGCCGTTTGGGAAGCCCCTTCGGCAGGTCGAAATCGCGGCGCACCCAGATGCGGTCCGACTGCCACGCGGTCCGGCAGGCATGCAGTCTGGCGCCGGCGACTTCGTCCGGATAGCCGAACCCGCCCTCGCCCGTGCGCCAGCCGGAAAATTTATAGCCGGGCAGCTGCCAGTTTCCGGACGGGGCCTCGGTGGTGTAGCGGGCCTTCCACGGCGCATATTCCCCCGAAGGGAGCAGCACCTCGTAGGTGCGCGCCAGCCGCTCGGCATTGCGGACCAGAACCGGATCGGCCATCTTGTCGACATTGTCGAAGCGCAACGGATTATCATTCATGGCCAGGCCCACCTCGCGCAACCCCGTCCGCGGGCTTGGATTGTTGGCGGCATAGAGCAGGTAGTAGTTCCCGCGGTGCCGCAGGATTTCCGGCCCGCCCAGGTCGGCACTGTCGAGCGAATCCCACATGCCCCGGCGGCCATCGAGCAACACGGAGGGTTTTTCGACGGTTTTCCATGGCGCGGCGTAACGCTGGAGACAAATTTCGCCCTCGGCCTTGCTGCCTTCGCGGCGATTGACCGAAAAGAGGTTGCCGCCCGCATCCTGGAACAGCCGCATCTGCTCGCCGGAAAGCCCCGCCCGGCGCATCTCGGCATAAGGCCCTTGCGGCGCGGTCGCCGTGGCAAAGCCCTTGCCGTCGGCATAGAGATAGAAATAGCCGTTGCGATAGGCCAGTTCGTAGGGCCCGGCAACCGTTTCGGGCAGCACGGAAACCGGCCACTTCCAATCCACCAGGTTATCCGACACCAGCATGGTTCCGTTGGTCCCGCCATGCATGGCGTAGTACAATCCGTTGTGGTTCAACAGGGCGCCATCGAGCAATACCGGCAACGGGTTGCCCACCGAAATACCGGCAAGCCCCATAGCCAGCGCCACCCAACGCCGTATAGCGATTTTTCCCATTCCCATTTCCTCTCCGAGAGCCTTCATTCTACACGCACCGCGCGGCGGGAACAATGACAGAGATCGCCCTTTATTATCATCGTACTTGCCATTTGGCTTTACTCGCCGGAACCGATCGCGCACCCTCGGGCGCCTGATGGGAGCAATGGCCAAATGGATTTACGTTGTCGCGGGACTCGCCCTGGTTGCCTTGGCGGCGCTCGGCATCTTCCTGCCGTTGTTGCCAACCACCCCGCTGCTGCTGCTCGCCGCTTGGTGCTTCGCCCACTCGTCCGAAAAACACCACCGTTGGCTGATGCAGCACAAACTCTTCGGGCCCATCATCCGCAACTGGCACGAGCAGCGCTGCATCCCCCGCAACGCCAAAACCATCGCCGTCGCGTCCATCCTGATCTTCGGAACCTACGCCATCGGGTTCGCCATCGAAACCCTTTGGATTCGAATCTTCGGCACGGCCCTGCTGCTGACCGGACTGGTGGTCGTCCTGCGGATACGCGCCTGCAACCCGGATCAATAGCCCCCGCGGGACGCGCCGCGAGGGCGGCCGACGAGGCGGCAGATCATTCCGCCTTCACCACCTTGATGGGGATGGCGGGCGCGGGATGGTAGGTCGAATCCTTGCCCTTGCGCACCTCGGCGGCAACAACGAGGCTGGCGCGGGTGCCGGGCGCGACGGATTCATCGACCTTGATAAGGATCTGGCCCGTGGCGATGTTCTTATCGAGCGGCTTGCCATCCTTTTTCTTGTCCTTGTTGTTCGCTCGCCCGACCCATCCGTTCTTGACGGCGGAGAAGCCTTCGGGCGGATTGTCCAACTTGAGCGAATAGCCTTTGTTCGGGCCCATCACGCGTCCGTTGAATAAGATGCGGGTCTCCTGCCCGGCGGGGAGTTCGATCGCGCCGCTTTTCGGGATGCGGGCTTGGAAGGCGACCGGGGGGCGCTGAGAGACGGGGGCGAGCACCAGCTCCTTGGCCGGAACGAGGTGGCGGTAAAGGAAGGCCTGCATCTGGTCGTCGACCGGCACGGCATGATGGGTTACGGGTTTGCCATTGACGATGCCGGTGCCGGTGATTTCCGGGCTGATGACCTTGCCCTCGATCTGCCGGGGGGCGGTGATGGTGAAGCGGGTCATGTCGGAACCCCTGGGGATGATGGCCGCACTCATGGCGAAGCCTTCGGGAAGGTTTGCGGCCTCCAGCTTGATCTGCTGATCGAACCCATCCTGGCGCAGGGCGCGGACGGAGAAGGCGGCGGTTCCGCCGGGCGCGATATTGATGCCGGAGGGCTCCATCCGCAGCTGGAAGTCGGGGTTTGATTCGCTGATGCGCAGCCGGTAGCCGAAGTCATGCCCGCCCTGGGATTGGGCATCGCCGATTTCGACGGTATATCGGCCATCGGCCGGGAGCTCGTGCAGGAGATAGGAGTCGGCGTGGTGCGTCACCAAGCCGGCGCCGAGATGCAGTTGCTCCTGCTTGGCCATGTAGTCGTCGTTGCGGACCGGCTCCGCGAGGCCGGGCCCTTTCAGCGTAATCACCGAATCGAGCGGCGAGTTGAGCCGGCGCGCCATCACCTCGATGGAGACGGAATCGCCGGCACGCCCGTCAAAACCGAAGACGTCGACGTCGCCGGGCTGCTGGATGCGGCCATTGACGACGAGCGGGCGGCGAATGGTCTGCGCCTTCTCGGCGGAATCGTTGGGTTCGGCCTCGAAGATCTCGTCCATCTCGCCGATGGCAAAGGGCATTTCGTTAGACCGGTATCCGCCCTTTCTGACGGAAACGTGCCGGACCTCGTAGCCGTTTTCCGGCAGCGTTCCGGTGAGGCGGGTCCGGGGCAGGTTTTTTCCGCCGAGGGCGATATCGACCTCCTTGCCGTGCTGGGCGCCGAGCGGGAAGATGGCGGTGATGAAGGGGAGCTCGCCGATGGCGATGCGGTAGATGAAATCCTCGCGCCCGCGGTAGATGGAATCGCGGATGGAAAGCGTATAGGATCCGGTTTCGGGCACCTCGAAGAAGAGCACCGGGTCGGGATTGAACTTGTAGTCGTCCTGGTAGGCGACTTCGTTTCCGTCCGCATCGAAGATGGCCACCACCGCCTGGAACCACCCGGGCACGGCATCGGCCAGATAGGGAATGATGCGGCGGGCGGCGACGTCGACCACGATCGAGTCGCCCTTGCTGGCCTTGAAGCGGAAATGGTCGATGTCGCCGGGGCGCACCTGGCCATTGAAGACGGCGGGCACGGGAACCTCCAGCAACTCGGGCATCATGTGGTCGTCGTTGGGTTCTTGCTCGAGCACCTCGGGCAAGGTGCCGACCTCGAAGTAGACCGGGTTGGAGAGCCCCGCCGGCGTGTAAACGCGCAGCTCGCGCTCGCCGGGCGGCGCGTTCTTCGCAACACGCACCGTCACGCGCAGGCGGTCGGCGATCTGCGGATTGAACTGCTCTTTCTTGTCGGCGCGGACATACCGCTGCACCGCCTTCCGATCGAACGGGTCGATGCCATCGGGCAAATCGATCAGCGCCAGCAGCTTGGAGGTCTGGTCGATTTTCTTCCGGAAGCCTTCCCGTTGCGCATCGGTGATGCCCTCTTCCTCGAGGCTGGCGGTGTTGTTCTCGATGTTGCGGAAAAACTGGCCGACGCGCTGCGCGTCGTACTTGACGCTATAGCGTTTGATTTCGACCGAAACGCCTTCACCGCTGACGAAGACATTGGTGGCGCCGGCGAAGTATTGCCCGCCGATCTGCATTTCGATGGAAGAGCCCTGCTGGGCCCCGGCCGGGAAGGCGAACCCGATGTGCGGCTCGTTCGACGCGCAAACCGATGCGGCGGCCCCGGCCGCAATGAGAAACAGGAGGTGCTTCATGGAAGTTTTCACGACATGATTTCCTTCAGGCGCCCGCCGATGGTGACCCCGTCGGCCTCGGTGGGGCAGACCCGGACGTCGATCCCCTGCGGATGGGGCAGGCGCGCATCGGAGGCAATCCCGAGTTGCTCATACATGCTGCCGATGAGATCCCACGGATAAACGGGACGCTCGGCCACTTCGGAGCCGGTTTCGTTGGAGGCGCCCACCACGTGGCCGCCCTTGAATCCGCCGCCGGCCACCACGTGCGAGAAGCATTTTCCGTAATGGCTGCGGCCGCCGTTCCACGGGGCGTTTTGCTGGATCTTGGGTCCGCGGCCGAACTCGCCGCCCCACCAGACGATGGTGGAATCGAGCAGCCCGCGCTGATGAAGGTCGTCGAGCAGGGTCGAGAAACCGCGGTCGAGCTCGGGCAGCTTGGTTTTCATGATGTCGAAATGTTTCTTGTGCGTATCCCATCCGCCGTAGTTGATGGTGATGTAGGGCACGCCCGCCTCGACGAGCTTGCGGGCGATGAGGCAGGACGCGCCGAAATCGGACTTGCCGTAGCGTTCGCGCAGTTTCGGGTCCTCGTTCTTGATATCGAACACCTTGCCGGCATCGCCGAGGATGAGTTCGTAGGCCTGGTCGCGGCACTGGTCCATCTGGGCGAATTGCGGATTGCCCTCCATTTTTCGGCCGAAGGTTTCGAGATCGCCCAGCAGTTGCCGCCGATCCTGCTGGCGGGCCTGGGTGATGCCCTGCTGGATCACGCCTTCGACGGCGAAGACGGGGGCGCTCGGCTTGCCGC
>NZ_JBFJYW010000078.1:0-13275 GCF_041622395.1 Pontiella sp.
CGTGCCGTTGCCGTTGTCGAGGGCGGCGGGGTCGAATCCCTTGCCTTGGTCGGATACCACCAGGTGCACCTTGTTCCCGTATTGCGAGATGCCGACCTCGGCGTGGCTGACCCCCGAGTGCTTGGCGATGTTGACCAGCAACTCCTTGACGCACCGGAACACGAGCGCCGCCGTTTCCCGGTCCAGTTCGATGCGCATGCCCGCCGTTTCCAATTCGACGGCCAGGCCGAAGAAATTCATCAAATCGCGGGCCATGTGCTCGAGTCCGGCGGCGATGTCGGTCTCGTAGAGCGAAGTCGGGCAGATTTCCCAGGTGAGGGTCTTGGTGGTTTGCATGATTTGAAGCAGCAATTCTTCGGTCTGCTTCGCCAGGTCGGCGAACCGCGCGGCGTCGGAGGTCTCCCGGAGCACGGTAAACTTCATGTTCAGCGCCGCGAGCATTTGACCGATGTTGTCGTGCAAGGCATAGGCCAGCTGGCTGCGCTCGCGGTCTTCGGCCTCCAGCAGGTCCTGGGCGAGGCCCTTCAGGCGGGACTGGTATTGGGCATCGCGTTTCTTCAGCGCCTCTTGTTCCGAGACGTCGACCGACATGCCTTGAAGATAGAGGGCCTCGCCGTGTTCATCCCTGATGATCCGGTACCAGTTCTTATAGGGGTGGATCTCGCCGTTGGCCCAGCGGGCCTCGATTTGGATGGAGTAGGTCTCCTCGTTGTTCGCCATCGCCAAGGCCAGCCGTTCCCGGAGCTTGGCCAGCGACTCGGGCGGAACCAGGCTTGTGAATTCGACCTTCCCGGACATGATCTCCTGGGCCGAATAGCCCATCATCGCGACGTTTTCGGAAATGAATTCCGGCGCGGGGCCCTCGCAGAGGTTCAACTTAAAGACGACGATCGGCCCGGAATTCACAATCGACTCGAAGTCGCGCAGTTTGGCCAGGGTGGATTCCAGTTCCCGTTGGTGAACCGCATCGCGTTCCTCGGCGGCCTTGCGCTCCGTGACGTCGATCAGGATGCTTTGCAGATGCGTGACCGACTCCGAATCGTCTTTGATGAAGTTTGCCCAGCTCCGGTACCAATGGGTCTGGCCATCTTTCCAGCTCATCCGGAATTCGTAGCTGAGGCCGGGCTCGCCGGCGTCGAGCGCCGACTGAATGGCGGTTGCGACCCGCTCCAGGTCTTCTTCGGGGATGAACTGCTTCCATTCAACGGCCCCGCTCGTGAGTTGTTCGGCGGAAAACCCGGTTACGCCGATATTGTTGGAGATGTATTCAATCGGGAATCCATCCGCAATCAGGGTGCGCACGACAATGGCGGGGCTGCTGTTGACGCTTTGGCCAAAATCGTGTTGCGAGGCCAGCGACTCCGCGAGCGCGGCGATGGTGGCGACATACTTGCCTTGCATCGTTTCGAGTTGCCGGGCCACGTCGTTGATTTCCCGGTATCCGCTCACCGCAATGCGCGGTTCATTGTTGCCCGTGCAGTGGGCGGCGGTGATTTTCGATAGCTGATTGAGCGGCCTCGTTATCCAGCGGGAAAACGCCAGTGTCAGCAGGATCAGGGGAATCAGCAGGACGGTCGTGATGATCAGCGCCTTCTTTGCCGGCCCGCGGGCCAAGGCTGCCTTTGGGCTTGTGGCGGCAACCAGCAGATACTTTTCCCCGTGGGCGTTGCGGCGCGGCACCAGTACCGCTCGGGCATTGCCCCGGGGGCCGTCGAATTCCCGATGCAGCGTTTCCATGGTTTCGAAGGCCTGCGCGTGGATTTCCGGATGGGGGTGGGGCTCGAGGAACCGGGCGCGCGGTTCGTTGCCGGCAACCGTGTCGATCGAGGTGGCGCTGGTGAAAACCGGTGTTCCGTCGAGCAGCATCAGGCTGTACAGGTCTTCGAGCCCCAGCGCCCGGCACAGTTCGTCGTTTCTCGATGCGATCTCCCGGTAGGCCGCAGGGGAAACGGAGGCGGGGTGCGCGATATCGTCGTGGTAGCGGCGCGGGAGGACCGATTCCATGACCGCGGCCGCTCCCGATAGCCGGTTGTCGAGCGCCCGCCGTTCGTTCTTTAGGGCGATGTTGGAATCAACGAACGCCGCGATGAGCAACAGCGGCAACACCACTGCGAATATCGGCGTCAGTGCGGCGTTTCTTATTTTCCAGTCCATGAACAGGTTCAAGGCAATCCTCCAATGGGCAAATGCTAGCGATCGATTGAGCGGATTGGAATGAAAAACACCCTATGGAATCGTCGTGCGCAGGACGGTTGCGCGGCCTTCGAGCGTGTAGGCGGGCAGGGCGGCGGGCACCAGCACCGAAGTGCCGGCCGGGGCCGTCAGGCGCTCGTCGCCCCACGAAACGGTTGCTTCGCCTTCCGCAACAAACAGCGCATGGAAGGTTTCCCCCTCCATGAATATTTCCAGCGGCGCGTTGAAGGTGAGTTTTTCCAGTCTGAAATATTCGCACGCCAGCACTTCCCAGCATTGGAAGGTGTCGGTATCCACCAGCGGTTTTGCCGCGACCAGCGGGTTTGCGTGGTTGTTCCAGTCGATGACGTTCATCGCCTGGTCGACATGCAGTTCGCGCGGTTTGCCGTCGTTGCCCATGCGGTCCCAGTCGTAGATGCGGTACGTGGTGTTGGAGTTTTGCTGGATCTCGAGGATGAGGCAGTCTTCGCCGATCGCATGCACGCATCCGCCGGGCACGAAGATCGCGCAATCCTTTTCCACCGCAACGGCGCGCATCGTTTCGGCGCTGGAGCCGTCGGCGACCGCCTGCAGAAAGGACTCCCGGGTGACGCCTTCGTTCAGCCCGCAGTAGATTTGCGTGGGCGCTTCGCCGAGCATATACCACATTTCGGTCTTCGCTTCGCCGCCGAACTTCGCGGCCGTGGCATCGTTCGGATGCACCTGTACGCTGAGCTTGTCCTTGGCGTCGATCAGTTTGATCAATAGCGGGAACTTGGTGCCTTCCACCCTGGAGCCCATGATGCCCTGCGGGTCGGCCTGCAGCACCTCGCGGATGGTTTTTCCCGCGAGCGGACCATTGGCCACCACGCTCATGCCGGCGTCATGGTCGGAGATCTCCCACGATTCCGCATAAATGCCATCGGGCTCATCGCGGTGGTAGATCTTCGGGATACGGCATCCGCCCCAAGGATAGTCCTTGTAGACGGGGTTGAACGTCAGCGGATACAAAGCATTTTTCATGGCGCGTATTAAAGGGATGAATTGAATTTGATTCAATCCCTGAATATGGCTCAATTCCCCGCATGGAACAGCCCCGCAACAGCCGGATAAACAGGGATCGATGGGATATGGACCGGGTGCGGTACCATCTCGATAAGCCCATGGCCCCCAAGCGCGATGTCAAAAGCATGGCCGACATCCTCAAGGATGTCGTCGAAGGCTTCGAGGTGCCCGTGCAGGAAAACATCTTGGTGCTGCGCAAAGCCTGGCCGAAACTGGTCGGGGCCCAGATCGCCCAGCACAGCGAGCCCGGCTTCATCGCGGATTTCCAGCTATGCGTCTTCGTCGACCATCCCGGCTGGATGCCCGAGCTTGAACGCATCAAGCGCATGGTGCTGCAAAAGCTGCAATCCAGCTATCCCGAACTTCGCATTCGCAGGCTCCGCTTCTCGCTGCAGCACTGAACCGGCCGGGCCAATCGCTGAACCCCAAATCACGGAACAACCATGGAACCACAATTAATCATTTTCGATCTCGACGGAACCCTCATCGATTCGCGCGCCGATTTGACGGCAGGGGTGAACCATATGCGGGCGCACTACGGACTCGAACCGCTGTCGCTCGAAACCGTCAGCGGCTACATCGGCAACGGCACGCGTGAGCTGGTGGAGCGCGCGTTGCAGGGCGCGGCCGTCGATGTCGACGAGGCGATGGCGATCAACAAGGCGTATTACGGCGACCATCTGGTGGTGGATACCTATCTCTACGACGGCGTGGCCGAAGGGATTCCGGAATTGGTGAAGGCCGGGCACAAAGTGGCGTTGCTGACCAACAAGCCGGGCGATCCCAGCCGCGAAATCCTCCGGCTTTTCGGGCTGCGCGACTATTTTTGCGCGGTGGTCGGCGGGGGCGACGTGCCGAACCTGAAGCCGGAGCCGGATGGAATCTTCGCCTGTGCGGAGGCCGCCGGCATGGCCTTGGCGGACGCCTGGATGGTGGGCGACAACTATACCGACCTGGCCGTTGCCGAGAATGCCGGGGTGAAGAATGCCTATGCGCGCTATGGTTTCGGCGACCCGCTCGACCATAAGGCGGACGTATATTTTGCTTCGTTTTCGGAGTTGGTCGGGTACTTTCTCTAAACCATGAAAACCTACCTCTCCGAAATATTCAGCTCGATCCAGGGCGAGGGCCCGTACGTCGGCGAGCGCCATCTGTTTGTCCGTTTCAGCGGCTGCCACCGCGATTGCGTCTATTGCGACACCAACAACGACCGGACCGAAACCGTGTTGGTGGAAAAGGAGCCCGGTTCCGGCAATTTCGAGCAGGTGCCGAACCCGCTGACCCCCGCGCAGCTGATGGAGCTGGTCCGGGCGGTCGATGGCCGCGGAACCAATCGGCGGGTTTCCATCACGGGCGGCGCCCCCTTGGCGCAGGTCCATTTCCTCCGCGAATGGCTGCCGCTTTTGGTGGGCGATGGCCACAGCGTCTATCTCGAATCCGCCGGCGACCTGCCGTTGCAGTTGAAGTCGATCATCGAATGGATCGATGTCGTCTCGATGGATGTGAAGCTTTCGAGCGTGACCCACGAAAAAAACACCTTTCCGGCGCATTGGCAGTTTTTGAAAACCTGCCGTGATTTCGACGTGGACGTATTCGTGAAGCTGGTGCTCTCGGCCGAAACGCACGAGGGCGAGCTGATGGAGGCCGCCAAGGGCATCCGCAAGGCGGGGGGCGAGGATACGCTGGTCGTTATCCAGCCCATGACCAAGGCGGAACGAACCGACGCCGTCCCTTCGGGAGCGCAATTGCTACGCTGGCAGGACAAGGTTTCCAGCGTGTTGCCGAACGTGCGCGTGATCCCGCAAACGCATAAAATGATGGAGATGCTCTAATGAAGAAAGCCGTGGTTCTATTAAGCGGCGGGCTCGATTCCGCAACGGTGATGGCAATGGCGCTTGCGGAGGGGTTCGAGGTGTATGCGGTTTCGTTCCGCTATGGACAGCGCCACGCCGTTGAGCTCGACTGCGCGATCGAACAGGCCAAGGCCGGCGCCAAACAGCATAAGATCGTCGAGATCGATCTCGGCTCGTTCGGCGGCTCGGCACTGACCGCCGACATCGACGTTCCCAAGCACGACAACGTCGACGAATTGACCGACGATATTCCCGTCACCTATGTACCCGCCCGCAACACGGTCTTCCTCTCCTATGCGCTCGCCTGGGCCGAGGTGCTCGAAGCGTTCGATATCTTTATCGGGGTCAACGCACTCGACTACAGCGGCTATCCCGATTGCCGCCCCGAGTTCATCGCCGCCTACGAGAAGATGGCCAATCTCGCCACCGTCGCCGGCGTGCAGGGCCGCAAGCTGACCATCCATGCGCCGCTGATCAGCCTGACCAAGGCGGAAATCATTCAGCGCGGGCTTGCTTTGGGGGTCGATTACGCTAAAACCACGAGTTGCTACGATCCCGCCCCCGACGGGCGCGCCTGCGGACGCTGCGATTCGTGTTTGTTGAGATTGAAGGGGTTCAGCGAGATTGGCCAAAGCGACCCGCGGGGATATGCCTAGCGGTACCCACTACGAATCAAGGATTACGACCATGCCGAAAATGAAGATTTACAAGGAATTCAAGTTCGACTCCGCGCACTGGCTGCCGAACGTTCCGCCGACGCACAAGTGCGCCAATATGCATGGCCACACCTACTATATCGAAGTCCACGTCGAGGACGAACTGGATCCCCAACTCGGCTGGGTGCTCGACTTCAACGTCCTGCGCCGCGTCGTCGATCCGCTGGTCGACCAACTCGATCACAAGGTGCTCAACGAGATCGAGGGATTGGAAAACCCGACCGCCGAATTCATCGCGCTCTGGTTCTGGGACAAGATTAAACCCGCGATTCCCCAGCTGGTGCAGGTGGTCGTGAAGGAAAACCCCACCAATGTCTGCGTCTACTCGGGGGGATGATTTTTTTCACGGAAGACCGCAACGCTCGCGAAGCTCCGGAAGCCCGATGCTCGGTATCCCGTTGCGTACGTTGCGCCCTTCTGTTGGAAACTACGCTTCCGCTGAGTCGATCTTGACCGAAGAGGTGATGCCGCCGCGCGCGGTGAAGTCGCCGTTGACCACCAGTCGTTTCGGCTGCAATTGCTCTTCGAGGTCCGAATAGATCCGGTTGACGATTTCCTCGTAGAAGGTTCCGGTCTGGCGGAACGAGAAGAGGTAGAGCTTCAGCGACTTGCTTTCCACGCAGAGTTTGCCGGGAATGTATTCGATCGTGATGGTCGCAAAATCGGGTTGGCCCGTGATGGGGCAGAGCGAGGTGAATTCCGAGGTTTGGAAGCTGATCCAATAGTTTCGGCTCTGGTTGGCATTCTCGAAGGTTTCGAGCTTGGCCTCGTCCGGCGAGGTCGGATAGCGCGTTTCACCCTTTTTAAGCAGGGTCAGTCCAGTCAGTTTGGTTTCATCGGTCATGGTCTTTTCCGTTTCGTTTTTTTTATGGCGCGCCATCATATCCCGCCGGTGCAAATGGGCAAGCGCGAACACGCGGGGATCATCCGCTTGCGGCACGCAACGGCTCACGATCGTGAGCCGTTGCGTTCCCGGGTGAACGAATCGGACGCGGGGGTGTCGGTAATATACACGCTTTGCAAGATTGACCGGAATCGACGGTTTCGGTCTACTCGGCGGGATTTCGAAAGGGAAAGATGATCAACAACGAACCTAGAAACATTGGCAGCATGATGGGAATCAGCCCATCGGTGAAATTTCTTCTGATCCTGAACGTGGCGGTGTTTTTGATCGAGGCGCTGCTGCGGGTTCCGCTGTCGGGGTGGTTTGCGCTTCCGGCGTTGTGGTGGCAAAGCCTGTCGTTCGGGCAATTGTTCACCTACATGTTCGTGCATGGCGGATATATGCACCTGTTCGTCAACATGCTTGGGCTCTTCTTCATTGGCCCGACGGTCGAGCGCACGATTGGTTCCTATCGCTTCTTCGTGCTCTACTACGTCAGCGGCATTCTCGGCGGGCTCGGTTGGTCGCTGCTGGCGCAGGACGGAACCTATTGCGTTGGGGCGTCCGGAGCGGTGATGGGTATTCTGGGGGCGTTCGGCGCCCTCTATCCGCAGGCGAAGTTGCTGCTCTGGTTCGTGATCCCCTGCCGGGCCTGGATGCTGGTGCTCGGCTTGGCGATCTGGGAACTGCACGAAACCATCACCACGCCGCTCATCGGCGGCATTGCCAACGCCGCCCATCTGATCGGGGGGATCGCCGGATTCTCCTATGCCCTGTCGCTGAAGCACCCGCATTTGCTGGCCGGACTCAAAGCCTCGCTGCGGGGCAAAGCCAAGCCGAAGCCCTCATCGGCTCCCCGTCCGGATCGCCTCACGAAGGAGCAGGTGGACGCCATTCTCGACAAGATCGGCAAAGAGGGCATGGGCGCATTGACGTTGCGGGAACGCGAATTGCTCAAGCGCGCCACCCGCGGCCAAGGATAGACGGGGCGTTGCGAGAGGCATCGTTTTAGCCCGACAGCCTTCGGGAATTACCGCGACAAGCGACAGGCCGTTTGCTAGCGTGCATGGCCTATGAGTGAAGAGTGGCAAACCAGAAAAACGCTGTTGATGCGGGCGAAAAACCAGGACGACCATGTGGCCTGGGAGGAGTTTGTCGCGTACTACCGCGACTTCATCGACATGGTGCTGCATCAAATGAACCTGAATTTCGTCGATATCGACGATCTGGCCCAGGAGATTCTGATCAAGATCTGGAAGAGCCTGCCCAGCCACATCTACGACAAGGACCGGGCGCGTTTCCGCACGTGGCTAAGCCGCCTGATCCGCAACCAGGTGCTCGACCACATCCGTGGCTCGCAGCGGCGAACCCGGAAGCATGCCTCGGCCGCCGAGGACGAAACGGTCGATAGCATCCCGTCGATTACCGAGCCCGAGGTGGAAAAAATCATCCAGCAGGAGTGGGAGGTCTACATCGTCGAGCTGGCGCTGAAGAATATTTCTACCCTGTTTTCCGAACGCGCCATCGAGGCCTTCTCGATGAGCATCGACGGCGGCAGCACGGCGCAGATTGCGGAGCACCTCGGGGTGAAGCCCAATTCGGTCATCAAATTGAGAAACCGGGTGAAGGAGCGCCTCGTCATTGAAATCCAGCATCTGCGCAACGAGTTGGAGTCGGTGTGAGCGACGACCGGTCCACGGCCAATAAGTTTGGCGACATGGCGCGGCGGCTCTCGTCGCTCTACCGCGAAGAGATGGCCTCGGAGGGCGTTCAAGGGGCCATCTATACGGACCTGCGCCGCCCGGGCGACCGCTATGCCGATCCGGAGGTGCTGGCGCGCGGCGGCATGAAGAAGGTCAGCCGGGTGCTCGACACCAAGACGGGGCGGCAAGTTGCCATGGCCGAACTGCGCGTCAATGCCCCGGTGGAACTCTACGAGCCCTTCCTGCGCGAAGCGCGGCTGACGGCCTTGCTGGAGCATCCCAACATTATTTCGGTTCATGATATCGGGGTTTCGGCGGATGGGCGGCCGTTCTTCACCATGGATCTGAAGCGTGGCGATTCGCTGGCCGTCATCCTGAAGAAGGGCAAGATGGAGCGGGGCCAATTGCTCGAAATCTTCATCAAGCTGTGCGATGCCATCGCCTATGCCCACTCCCAGAAGGTGCTGCATCTGGATCTGAAGCCCGAAAACATCCAGATCGGGCGGTTTGGCGATGTGTTTATCTGCGACTGGGGCTTGGGCAAGGTGGCCGGTTCGGATGAGTGCGAAGGCACGGAGTTCGACGAGATCCTCTTTAATCCCGATCTGCTGAACAACATGACCTTGTCGGGGGAATTGAAGGGGACGCCGGGCTACATGGCCCCCGAGCAGTTCGAGAAAGGCGGGGTTAAAACCTATCAGACGGATGTGTATGCCCTGGGTTGCCTGCTCTATTCCATTCTCACCCAGCACCCGCCGTTCTGGGGCAGTCCCGACGAAATCCGCGAGTTGACGTTGGCCGGCAAGATTGTCCCGCCCGCCATCGCCTTCCCGAAAAAATCGATTCCAAAAGGGCTGGACGCGGTCACCATGAAGGCGCTTGCGCTGAAGCCGGCCAATCGCTACGCATCGGTGGCCGCATTGCGCGACGACGTCCACAACTTTCTTTCCGGCTATTCGACGTCGGCGGAAAACGCGGGCTTCGTCAAGGAGTCGGTTCTTTTCTGCCGGCGCAATCGTGCGGCCTGCGTGGTCGGGCTTTTCGCGGTGGTTGTCATCGTGGCGAGTGCCGGCTGGTTTATTGGCGAGCAACAGAAAAGCATCAATGAAATCCGGCGGGCCCGCGACCTCGCCGAAGAGCGCCGGCGCGAGGCCGAGGTGGCTTCGGGCCGCTACCGCGACGAGCTTACGCGGAATATGCGGCTGATGGGCAGCTTGTCGGGCAACCTGAAGATGGAATCCTACGAGCTTTCGCGCTCGCTCATCTACTCGGATCCCGTGAAAGCGCTTGAGTTGGCGATTCAGCGGCTCCGGTTCCTGAAGTCGAAGGACAACTCGGCCGATGTGTCGTCGCAGATCGGGTATTGCCATTTCATCATGCAGGCATTCGATGCCGCCAACGAGCAATTCAATCCCGCCAACGCATCGCATCGGGATCTATACGATATCAGCCGGAAATACGAGCCGCTGAAGACCGGCGAGCTGTTGACCATCGATCAACTCTCGCAACTGATGATTGACTTGCGGCCGTTGAAATCCAACCGCAAGCCGTTGATGGAAAAAATGCTGGTCTACGACAATGCGGTGCGCACGGACAAAGCCGGCTACGAAAAGGTGGTTGAAGCCGTCCTCTTCGGGTGGAACTGGCGCTGGACGCAAGGGCGGTTCGAATACGATTCCCGCAAGGCCTCGCTGCTGCTGCGGGGCAACCAGCTCAAGGAATGGGCGATTATCTCGGAAGACACCTCCGGCGAAAGCCCGTTGCGTTTTCTCGACATCAAGTCGCTGGATGCGCGGGATACGGGCTTGTACGACCTCAACCACATCAAAACGCTTCCGATTCTGTCGTTGGACATCCGCGGTACCAAGGTCGCCGATCTGCAGCCGATCAACCACTTTTCCTCGTTGCGGACCCTGATCGTTGCCCGTGACCAGTTTTCGTCCGAGCAGCTCGCCTTGTTGCCAAAGAATCTCAATCTTGTGATCCCGTGACCTCCGCTTTCTCGCGTTAATCGGGGTTGTCGACTGGGGCGGGCTTGAAGAAGAAAGTTGTCATTTCGATTTTTTTTGTTATTTTCGTCACTCCTAAGTGGTTGATGGAGTTCAGGGTAATGAGCAGCAGTCTCGGTGCGACCGAATGGTTGTTGCGTCGAGGGTGAAAAAACAAAAACAGGCAAAGGAGAAAAAATGGAGCATAAAAAAATAGTGATATTAACACTGCTACTGGCCGGATCTTCGGCCTGGGCCGACGTGGTCTTCAAGGCCGATTTTGAGTCGGGAACGAGCGCGAATATCGGCACGATCACGTACAATGCGGGATACAACGTGCAGCTGGGTGTGACCGGCGGGCCGGATGCAACCTTGGGTAACGGAGTGCTTTACGCCGATCCGACTGATGGTGGTGCTGCGGCCACGGACATTACGCTGACGCCTACCGGCGCGGTCTCGCTGACGGGTGGCCAATCCGCCAAAGTCTCGTTGGATTTTGCGATTCGGCGCACCAATGGAGCCACGAAAAGCCACTATGTGACGGGCTACGATTCCAGCGATAACATTATCTTCCAATTCGTTTTGGGGGAGCTTGATGAATTCGGGAATGGCGCCAGCGATCGCCAGCGGCCGGGATATGCCGACAGCACCGGCGCCTACTCGTTTGCCGGCCAGATTGACTCGGGCGTGGTTCCCGGGAGCTATTGGTTCGGCAATGACGGCACTTCTGCGGATTTCGACACCTCCAAAGACGCACATTTCGACATCAGCGTCACCTCCACGGGCTGGTCGGTTTATAACTTGAAGGCGGATGGATCCACTTTCGGGCAGACCACCACGCTGGCTACCTACGATGGCGGAACCTATTCCGAACTCGCCTATGTCTCGGTGACCGGCGAGTCGTCTTCTGCCGGGGGATATTTCGACAATTTGACGATTGAGGCGATTCCGGAACCGGCTACGCTGGGGCTGGTGATTGCCATGGGCGGAGGAATCCTTTGGATCCGCCGCATGTTCATGGTCTAAAACGCCTGGTTCAAATCCATTGAAAGCCGCCCACCTTTGGGCGGTTTTTTTTGCGTCCAGCCGGTTTGGGGACGTGCCGGGACGTTTTCCGGGTTTGGAAAGATGGGCGGACGGTTGCGATGAACGATCCCTCGCCGGGGCTGTCTATGGGAGGTGTATTGCGCTTTTTGCTTCCGCGCCTCTTTTTCTTCATCCGGTGTCACTTCTTTGCGGTTGTTGGAGTTTAAGAGTTGTTCCGGGAAGGCCGAGCCGGCGAACGACCGTGGTCTCGATGGCCGCAACTACCCGATCGGGTAGGTTGGCAGCCTGTGGTTCGAGTGGTAACTTAGATCGATTATATGTATTGAATCGCGCAATGGGATCGTGGTCTGAAGGATGGGACGGCGGTGCTGCTGGCGAACGGCGATTTTGCCCAATTAAATGAGGAGGCGGATGGGGGCGAAGAGCCTAATCCGCAAGCAGGAACGAGCGATGAACGCCTAAAGCGTTCCGGTTGAACACAACCAGACGATGCCCAAAAAGAAGGAAGTGAACCCATTATGAATCCATTGTCCCTTTTCAAATATTCCCCGATCGGTGCAGCGCTGGTTGTTGCCTTGGTTTCCGCCGTGGGGGCCCAGGCCGATCAATCGGCCTTGCTGGCCGCCTACGCCACGCTTGAAGACCACATCAACGGGGTCTCCACGCTGACGGCGAGTGAAATCAATGCCCAGGCGACGATCATCAACAGCAATGCGGGCAACGCGGGCGACAATACCTCCATGATCAATGCCTCGTTCAGCCTGATCGAGACCTATGAATCGGTCCAGGGTGCTCTCTTCGTCAACGGCACCACCTCCGGCGGTTTCACCCGCTCGGACACATCGACGGCCAACAAGGCGCTCGCCCTCGCCATGCTCAAGGTCTACCAGGCGATCATCGACGATGCCTACAATACCTGGAATTTGAACAACAACCGCAGCGCGCTCGTCGGCGCCAAATTCGAATCGGCCGACTATTTTCCCGGAGCGGTCGACTCGCCGGCGGATCCGGATGCGGTCTATTCGGTGCAGATCAACGCCTCGCAGCCCGAGGCGTGGGGCTATGAGGTGATGTTCCAGTATGAAGCGGCACGCCGTCCGACCGGGGCCTACTTGGCGCCGGGCGACATCGCCACCGTAACCGTCCCCGAGGCGCTGGTGGGCCAGGGCTTCGCGATCCGCGTCGGTGCCCACGTGGCCGACCTTTCCAGCAAAAGCACGGTCAAGCGGATCGACCGCGTTTCGCTGAGCTATTCGATCAACTCCACCACCACCGAGATTGCCAGCCCGTTGGGCGGCGGCATCTACATCGAAGTCCCGTATGGGGTCGATGCAGGCCTGGTGACGGTCGAAATCCAGAATGCCGTGCGCGCACCGTTCTATTCCAACTCCTCCGCCCGCCAGACGACGCTGGCGGAGTGGCAAAACACCGAACGCAGCCATCCGGGCCCGTGGGCGGACTTCGAGACCGACAAGTTCATGCTCACCTTGCCCACCGATTGGATCTATGCCTTCGCCGATCCGGTCTCGCTGATGGACAATTGGGATCTGGCGATGGATGCCTGTTCCGATATGCAGGGGTTGCCGCGCGTGCGGCCCAAAACCGTGCTCTACTGCATTATCGACGTGCTGATGGACGGCAGTGCCTTTTCGCCCGGCTATCCGCAGTCGAACGACTCCTGGAGCCCGACTTCATCGGCGGGCGGCAACAAGGACCACGATTATCTCAACGGCCCGAAGTTTGCGCAGCACGAGATTCTGCACGAGTTCGGCCACGCCTCCTATGTCACCAAGTTTTCCGGCGAAATGGAAGCAACGGTCAATCTCTTCTATGTCCCGGTGCACAACC
>NZ_JBFJYW010000079.1:0-13265 GCF_041622395.1 Pontiella sp.
CACCCGGAAATCACGGCATTTGTGGTTAAACAGGACGAATCCGTTTTGAAAATCGGTGTCTGAAATCGCAAAAACAGGACGTTTGGTATACAAGACAGCGCAACATTGGCGTCATTAAAATAACCGTTTATTACATGGAGGTACGAAATATGAAGCATCAATTGAAAATGGTAGCAGTTGCCGGCATCGCGGCAGTCATCGCAGGCTCCGTCGTTGCGGAGGAAATGGAAAAGCTGGAACTTGAACTGCCGAAGCCGCTGTTTGCCGGCACGCCGAAGCAGATCAGAACGAAGAACCTTGAGCGCGAAGCCGTCATTCCGGAAATCATGATTCCGAAAGGCACGGCCAACGTCGCGGCGGAAAAGACCGTCACGGGCTCGGACGATTTTCCGGTGATCGGCGAGCTTGAATACATCACCGACGGCGACAAGGACGGCGCGGACGGTTCCTACGTGGAACTTGGACCGGGCGTACAGTGGGTGCAGATCGATCTCGGGGCCCAGAAGGAAATCTTCGCCATCGCGCTGTGGCACTACCATGCGCAGGCACGCGCCTATCGCGACGTGATCGTGCAGGTGGCCGACGACGCCGACTTCGTGACCAACGTCCAGACCGTGTTCAACAACGACCACGACAACTCGGCCGGCCTCGGCGAGGGCAAGGACAAGGAATACATCGAAACCTACAAAGGCAAGCTGCTTGACGCCAAGGGCATCAAGGGTCGGTACCTCCGCCTCTATTCCAACGGCAGCACGGGTTCCGACATGAACCATTACATCGAAGTGGAAGTCTTCGGCAAGTAGGCCGGCTCCTTCCGCGTCGTCGAAAATCCCAAACGCCAAAGCGGCGTTTGGGATTTTCTTTTTCGAATTTGTTTCTGATTTGTCAATTAGTGCTTAGAGTTTGATGCACATGAAATGGATGCCGCTAGCGTTTGTACTGATCGTGATTGCCGGGCTTGGACTGCGCGTGCCGCGGCTGGCGGAGCGCCCGATGCACCACGACGAGGCGAACCAGGCCTACCGTTTCGGCATCCTGCTCGAAGAGGGCACCTATGAATACGACGCCAACGACCATCATGGCCCGACGCTCTACTACCTGACGCTGCCCATCGCGTGGCTGACGGGGGCGAAGACCTTCGCGGACACGGATCTGATCACCTACCGCGCGCTTCCGGTCGTCTTCGGGATGCTGCTGATCCTCGCGCTCCCGCTTCTTCGCTCCGGCATGGGCTGCATCGCCGTGCTGGCGGCGGCCTTGTTCACCGCGATCTCGCCGGGACTCGCCTACTACAGCCGCTTCTATATCCAGGAAATCTCGCTGGTCTTTTTCACCCTGGTCGCGATCGCGGCCGGGTGGCATTCGGTCCGGAGCGGGGCGCGCAGTTGGGCAATCGTCGCCGGGCTTTCCGCCGGGCTGATGTTCGCCACCAAGGAAACGGCGGTGATCTCGTTTGCGGCCTTGGCCGGGGCGGCCCTCCTTTGCATGGTTTTTTCGCGCCACGGCCACCTGCCGATCGGCAACATCTTGCTGGCCGCCGCCTGCGCCGTGCTGGTTTCCTCGCTGCTGTTTTCCTCGTTCCTGACCAATCTCTCCGGGCCGCTGGAGTCCATTCTTGCGTTCAA
Source organism: Pontiella sp. (assembly GCF_041622395.1). NCBI lineage: Bacteria > Pseudomonadati > Kiritimatiellota > Kiritimatiellia > Kiritimatiellales > Pontiellaceae > Pontiella > Pontiella sp. The sequence continues at coordinate 1,626 of NZ_JBFJYW010000079.1, forward strand.
GGGCTATTTTGCGCGCGGGACGGGCGTGGAAACTGAACATGTCCACCCGTGGAATTTCTACCTGAAGATGCTCGTGCGCTACCGGTTCGCGGGCGGGCCCGTCTGGAGCGAAGGGCTCGCCTTCGGCCTCGGGTTGCTCGGCTGTGTGGCGATTGTCCGCCGCAAACTGCCGACCAACTGCGACCACGGGCTGGCGTCGTTCCTCATGTATTACACGGTCCTGCTGACCCTGGCCTATTCGCTGATCGCCTATAAGACGCCGTGGTGCATCCTTTCGTTGCTGCACGGGTGGGTCCTTTTGGCGGGGATCGGGGTGGCGGCGGTCTTCGAAGGGTGCCGCCAGACGGTCACCCTCCGGCGCGCGTCCCTGGTTTTGCAACTCGCGGTCGCGGCGTTGCTGGCCTATCCCGTCTATGCCACCTACCGTTTGGCCCGCCGCACGGTGTTCAACTATGCCGCCGACGAGCGCAACCCCTACGTCTACGCCCACACCTCGCCCGACTTCAACAACCTCGTCCGGCGCATTGCCGAAATCGAGGCCGTCAGCCCCAAGGGCAAGCAGATGTATATCCAGGTGATCGCCGAGCCGGAATCCAATTGGCCGTTGCCGTTCTATCTCCGGCAATTCCCGAACGTGGGGTATTGGGTCGATGCCCACAGCGTTCCCGCCAAGCCGAAGCCCGACCTGATCATCTCCGGAACCGAATTCGAAACGCCGGAAGAGGAGTTCCTCTGCGAGTTCTACGGCCTGCGCGCCGACACCCCGCTCGCCATCCATATCGACAAAACGCTCTGGGACGCCTTCCTCGAATCCCGCAGGTAGCGGCATCCATTCGCCTTCGGGCAGAAAAGCCCCCCTGCGCAGGGGCGATCTGGAACCAACCGTGTTTTTAGGGTTCGTCAGTCCAGCGTTTGGAAGTCGTCGATGTCGGTGTTTTCGAAGGTGAGGCGGCCGAGGCGCAGCTGGACGGTTTCGGCGGAGGGCGGCGGCAGCACGAGCGAGTCGAGCAGCAGCCTGCCCTCGAACTCCTCGTCGCAGCCGCGCAGGCGCAACCGGACGCGGCGGTTGAGCACGATGCCGAACTTGTTTTCGATCCGCTGGAAGGCGGCCTTTTTCTCGGAATGGAACTGGAACCAGCCCTCCTCGCCCAAATCGCGCGGGAACTCGAGCAGGTCGTCTGCCGAAAAATTAAAATCCATCTGGTTTACACGATCATCCATCGCGGCAAAAGATAGACGAAAGATCCGCGTTTGAAAATTGGCTTTCCGTTTTTTCCCGCATGCGCAAAACCAATCGCTTCGCGGGCAGCGGGTTGCCGCGAAAAAGCGACGGCGCCGGGATTCCCGCCGCGAGCGAAAGGTCGGGGGCCGCAAGCCCCGGCCGCCCCACATTCCTGCGAATTTGTAGTTCTATTTCCGCGGTAATACTCAATACTGCCGCCAAAGACCCACAGGAGCAATGCCATGAAGTACACCGCCACCTTTGTTTGCCTCGCCGTTGTCGCCGTTCTCTCCAGCGGATGCGTCCGACGCACCGTCTCCCGCTACACCGAATACCGCGGAACCAATACGAAAGACGATGTGATCGAGGATAAAATCATCTGGTTCTGGCAGGACGAGTTCCGCCGCTCCAAATAGCCGCGGCCGGCTAGGATTTTGCCGGTTGCCGCTTGACGGGGGCGGGGCGGGAGCGTACTTTGCTCGACTTGTTGATAGTTTGGCTCTGGAGAAGGGTGGCCTTTGGCCGCTCTTTTATTCTCTAAAGGGCCCGTTATTTGATTTGTTGAGGTTGAGCAAGGAGGTAGCAATGAATGCTGCGGAACTTAAAGCCGTTGTGGAATACATGGAAAGCGAACGGGGCGTCGAGCGCGAAACAATTATTTGCGCGATCGAACAGGCCTTGCAGAGTGTTGCCGAAAAGGATGGCATCGACGACGACGTGCGGATCGAGATCGATCGCCGCACCTTCGAGCGCAAAGCCTACCGGAAGCTGACCGACGGCTCCGAAATCGAAACCACGCCTCCGCGCATGGGCCGCATTGCCGCCCAGACCGCCAAACAGGTCATCATGCAGAAGATCCGCAATGCCGAGAAGGAGATCATCTTCGAGGAATACAAGGATCGCATCGGCGAAATCATCACCGGAACCGTTACCCGTTTCGACCGCTCCGACGTGGTCATCGAGCTGGAACACGGCGAAGCCATCATGCCGTCCAAGGAACGCGTCCCGACCGAGGAATACGAAATCGGCGAGCGCGTCCGCGCCATGATCTTGGCGGTCCGCGAACGGGAACGCGGCCCGGAAATCGTTTTGTCGCGCAACCACCCCGATTTTGTTCGCTGCCTCTTTGAACTCGAAGTGTCGGAAATCTCCGACGGGACCATGGAAATCAAGGGCATTGCCCGCGAAGCCGGCTACCGCAGCAAGGTGGCGGTCATTTCCCACGACGAGCGCGTGGACCCCGTTGGCGCCTGTGTTGGCATGCGCGGCATGCGCGTGAAAAACATCGTCCGCGAACTCTCCGGCGAAAAGATCGATATCGTCCGCTGGAGCGAGGATATCCACACCCTGATTACCAACGCCCTGGCCCCCGCGCGGCTTAAGCATGTCGATGCCGACGAGGAAACGCGGACGGTGCGCGTGACGGTCGAGCCCGACCAGCTCTCGCTGGCGATCGGCAAGCGCGGGCAGAATGCCCGGCTGACCTCCAAGCTGACGGGCTGGCGCGTGGACATCCAGAAGGATGAAGAGAGCATGGATTTCGAAGAGCGCGTTGCCGTTGCGGTAACCAAGCTCGCCGCCATCGAAGGCATTGGCGCCGAATTCGCCGAAAAGCTGGTCTTCTCCGGCTTCCTGACCCTGGAAGGTATTCTGGCCGCCGAAATGAGCGACCTCTCTTCCATTGAGGGCATTACCCCCGAGCAGGCCAAGTCCATCTGGTACGCGGCCGAAGTTGAATATATTAAAGAACATGGTGAGATCACGGAATGATGACAGTACAAGAAGCAGCCAAAGATTTGGGCGTCTCCCCTGAGGAGCTCATAGAGATTCTGGGCGACATCGACATTACCGTCGAAGGCCCCGATTCCGAACTGACCAAAAGCCAGATTGTCGCGGTTTGCGACGAACTCGGCTACGCTTCGATCGAGGAAGCGCGCGAGGATAACGCTTCGGACGAAGCGGAAGAGCAGGATGCGGAAGAAGAGGCCCCCGCGCCCGTTGAAGAGGCCGCCCCGGTTGCGGAAGAAGCCGCCCCCGAGAAAGCCGAAGCGCCCGCCGCCGAGCCGTCGGCGGACCCGACCCTGATCGAGCTGAAGAAGCCGAAGGTGGTGGTCAAGGACTTCGCCGAAATGATGGGCATGAAGCCGAACATGGTGATCGCCGAGTTGATGCGGATGAACGTATTCGCCTCCATCAACGCCGAGATCGACATGAAAATCGCCAAGGAGATCGGCGAAAAGCACGGCTTTACCGTCCGCAAGGAAGAAAAGAAAAAGGCCGCTCCGCAAACGCCGAAGACGGCCGTCAAAAAGATCGAGAAGAAGAAGGACTCCACGCCGGACACCCCCGACGCCCTGCTGCCGCGCCCGCCCGTCGTGACCTTCATGGGCCACGTCGACCACGGCAAAACCTCGTTGCTCGACAAGGTGCGCAACACCCGCGTCACCGCCGGCGAATCCGGCGGCATCACGCAGCATATCGGTGCCTATACCGTGGAGCTCAACGACCACAAGATCACCTTCCTCGACACCCCGGGCCATGCCGCCTTCACGGCGATGCGCGCCCGCGGCGCCAACCTCACCGACATTGCGGTACTGGTTGTTGCGGCCGACGACGGCGTGATGCCGCAGACCATCGAGGCCATCAAGCATGCGCAGGCCGCCAACGTCTGCATCATTATTGCCATGAACAAGATGGATCTGCGCGCCGCGAATCCCGAACGGTTGAAGCAGCAGCTCCAGGAGCACGACGTGATGGTCGAGGACTGGGGCGGCAGCATCGGTTGCGTTCCGGTCAGCGCCGCAACGGGCGAAGGGATCGATTCCCTGCTCGAGCGGATCCTGCTCGAATCGGAAATGCTTGAACTGCGGGCCAACCCGAACAAACCCGCGAACGGGTTCGTGGTCGAGGCCCAGATGGAACCCGGCATGGGACCGACCGCCAGCATCCTGGTTAAGGAAGGTACGCTGAAAGTCGGCGACAGTGTCGTCTGCGGCAAGTATTGGGGGCGCGTCAAGGCGCTCATCAGCGACAAGGGCACGAAGGTCCGCTCCGCCGGACCGTCCACCGCAGTGAAGATCCTCGGCCTGACCAACGTGCCGGGTGCCGGCGACGAGTTCCAGGTGATGACCACCGACCGCGAAGCCAAATCGATCTCCGAGGAGTTGCAGGCCGAAGACCGCGCGGCGCAGCTCGGCGGTGGCGTGGCACCGAAAAAGATGTCGCTCGACGATCTGTTCGGCAGTGCCGGCAGCGAAGAGAAGAAAGTGCTCAAGGTGATCATCAAGGCCGATGTGCAGGGTTCGGTCGAAGCGATCGCCCACTCGCTCAGCGGCATCAAATCCGACAAGGTGGAGATCAACATCATCACCAACGATGTCGGCAACATCACCGTCAACGACGTCATGCTCGCGAGCGCTTCGGATGCGATTATCCTGGGCTTCCACACGGGCAAAGAAAACGGAACCAACGCCGCCGCCAAGCGCGAAGGCGTCGAGATTCGTCTTTACAGCATCATCTATGAATTGATCGAAGATGTTGAGAGCGCCATGAAGGGCATGCTCGAACCGGAACTGCGCGAGCATGTGATCGGCGAAGCCGAGATCCGCGAAGTATTCGAGCTCAGCCGCAAGAGCAAGATTGCGGGTTGCATGGTGATGACCGGCCGCATTACGTCGAAGTCGAGCATCCGCATCAAGCGCGGCCGCGATATCCTTTTCGAAGGGCTCATTGGTTCGTTGAAGCGCTTCCAAAACGATGCCGCCGAAGTGCGCCAAGGCCAGGAGTGCGGTATCCGCCCGGAGAACTTCACGAACTTCGTGGCAGGCGATACGATCGAAGCCTACACCGTCGAAAAGATCACGCAGGAACTATAGATCCGACAAACACCGAACCGGGAAACCTTTGCCGGTCATCGGTTCCAAGTTCGCGCTACAAAACCGCCCGGTCATCGGGCGGTTTTTTTTGCGTGCGCCCGGCAGGGCGCGTTCATCGGGGGCGAACGCCCCTTGCGGGTCCGACCGGGGAGGCCGTATTCGAAAAACGACGGCGACTTTTTTTCAAGATTCATGCCGAGCTTGGGGGGCTTTGCAACGCGTGATAAAGTGTTCAGCCAACTGACGCAAGTGCAATGATTGCATCTGTTTTTGTAAATCAAACGGGTTGCATAACATTCGCTTTCTGCTTATAAACATTTTTCAGAAGGGCGATCATTGATACTTCTTTGAAGGATTACAAACACGTTTGAGCGTTTAAGATGCATCGGTGGTTGTTGTCAGGAGTATTAACCCAGGAGGCTAAAATGGCAGCAAAGAAAAAGGCAGCGAAAAAAGCACCGGCCAAAAAAAAGGCCGCGAAGAAAGCACCGGCTAAAAAGGTAGCCGCGAAGAAAGCCCCGGCCAAAAAGGCTGCCAAGAAGGCTCCGGCGAAGAAGGCCGCCAAGAAGGCTCCGGCCAAGAAGGCCGCGAAGAAAGCTCCGGCCAAGAAGGCCGCCAAGAAGGCCGCCAAGAAAAAAGCCGCGAAGAAAAAATAGACCGCGCTTCTAACGAAGAGAGAACGCCTCGCATCTGCGGGGCGTTTTTTATTGTTCGAACTCGAGTATTAAGTCTATCTTTTCGCGCACTGTAGGGAAGGGGTATGTACCATGCGATGTCCAAAATGCGAGGATAGGGAAAACCGCGTCATCGATAGCCGCGAAGTGCGCAATGGCGATGCCATTCGGCGTCGGCGCGTTTGCGTTGGCTGCGGACATCGTTTTACCACCTACGAGGAAGTGCAGCGCGCCCAACTGCAGGTGACCAAGCGCGACGGCCGGCGCGAAGAGCTTAACCGCGGCAAGCTGGTGAAGAGCTTGGACATCGCCTGCCGTAAACGGCATATCAGCGTCGAGCAGATCGAACGGTTGGCCGACGCCATCGTCATGGAAGCGGAGTCGGAGTTCGAAAAGGAAATTCCCAGCATCACGCTGGGGCTGAAAGTGATGGCCGCGCTCGAAAAACTCGACGAGGTCGCCTATATTCGGTACGCGTCCGTCTACCGCCGTTTCCGCGATGCCGGGCAGTTCATGAACGAGGTCGAGCGCCTCATTGGCCGCGAATGAGGCAGGCCCCATTCCAGACCATTCCCCGGCAGGATCCCTGGAAAGATCATCTGCTGAACCTTCTTCATTCGTTTGAGATTCCTTGCGGCACCTTGGCCGATAGCGTATCGACCAGCGTCGCCGTCTATTGCCGCGAATTCCATCCCGGCGGCGTGCAGCGCGCCGATCTCGTGCTTTTGATTGCGCGCGCCTTTTGCGCGGTGAACGAGCGGGCCGCCGCCGCGCGGGTCCTCGGTTCCAGCCAACCGCATTGCCGGCATATCGACCGCTGGCTGGAAATCCTTTCCGAGCTCAACCGCTTCCCGGCGCTGCTGCCCTACTTTTCGCTCGGCGTCATCCGTCCGGCCGACTGGGCGGGCGCGCGGCTCGACCGGATGTGGACGCTCGACTTCGACCGGCTGGTGCTTTCGGATGCGGAGCGGCACGAGATGATGCTCTACCGCTCCATCCGCGCCATCGTCGACAACATGTTCGTCTTCTGGGATGCCACCGATGGGGAGGGCGTGCTGGGCCTCAAGGGCCTCGCCTCGCTCAATGTCGAAAAGCAAACGCGCCGCAAGGCAACCCTTACGGCGAAAGACGACCTGCTCGAATACATCGCCGATCTCTTTCTCCACCAAAAAAAGCAACGCGATTGGCGATCGATTCCCTCGTTGCTGAACCTCGATTTATAACCCCCGGATTTTTCTCCATGATTGGATCGTTCAAGGAAATGAACAAGAAGCGGGAGGCGTACGACGCCGACCGCCCTGGCATGAAGCTGACGCACCCCGTATTCCAGTCGGCGCTGTTTCCCGTTTTCGGGAGCATCCTTTCCGGCGTGTTGCTGGCGCTGGGCTTTCCGCCGTTCGGCAACTCGACCCTCATCTTCGTGGCGCTGGTGCCGCTCATGTTCGCCGTGCAGTCGGCCTCCATCAAGAAAGCCTCGTGGTTGGCGCTGCTTTCCGGCTTTGTTTTCTTCATCACCTCGCTCTTCTGGCTGCACAACCTGACCGCGAAAGTCGAGGGCGTTGCGTTCAAGGCGAGCGTGCTGCTGGGCTTCGGCGTGCTGGCGCTCTATTGCGCGCTCTATTTCATTCCGTTCGCCATCACGGTCGTGCTCGGGGTACGCCAATGGGTGGGCGACAACATCTGGAAAAACGTCCGCTTCATGTTTGCCGCCACCATGGTGTGGGTCGGCTCCGAGTATCTGCGCGGCATCCTCTTCACCGGCTTCCCGTGGAACCCGCTCGGCGTTTCGCAATACGCCAATCCCGCCATCATCCAGATTGCCGAGTGGGGCGGCGTCTCCATCGTCACGGCCTACATCGTCTGGATGAACGCCGGCGTCTTCGTGACCTTCCGCCAGTACACGCACGGCATGCGGATGAAGAAATACCGCCCGCACTTCGAACTCATGATCGGCATCGTTCCCGTGGCGCTCTCCATTGCCTACGGCATGAACGTGCTGTTCAACCGCCCCGAATTCATCGACACCCTCAACGTGGCCCTCATTCAGCCCAACATCCCGCAGGCCGCCAAATGGGACCAGGAGATGGACCAGATGATCCGCGACCGGCTCGAGGAGTTGACCGGCCAGGCGCTGAGGCTCGGGGGCATCGACCTCGTGATCTGGCCCGAGACCGCGGTACCCGACTTCGTGCGGGCCAGCCGTACCAGCTACGACCTCGTCAAGCGCATGACCGCCGACGGAACCCCGTTGCTCACCGGCTCCATGGATGTCGAGTTTTACGAAGAGGGGCAGCGTTACTTCAATAGCTCGATGCTCTTCGGCCCGGATGGCGAAGAGATCGGGAAATACGACAAGCAGCACCTGGTGCCGCTCGGCGAATATGTTCCGTTCCCGGTCCTCCTCGGGCGCTTCACCCCGGTCGATGTCGATTTCGATGCCGGAACCGGCAGCACCATTTTGCCGCTCAAAGGCTGCGCCTCCTTCTCGGTCCTGATCTGTTTCGAAGACACCGTTGCCCCGTTGGCGGTCAACGCCGTGCGCGCCGGGGCGCGCTGGCTCGTCAATCAAACCAACGATGCCTGGTTCGATCCCTCCGCCCAGTCCGAACAGCATCTGGCCCACGCCATCTTCCGCTGCATCGAAAACCGGGTTCCCATGGCGCGCTGCTGCAACACGGGGGTCTCCTGCATCATCGATGCCTACGGCAATGTGGACCGGGAGCTCAAGCCGGGGATCGCCGGCTTTGCCACGCGGATGCTGTATCCGCGCCCGGTCGGGCTCGAGCAAACCTTCTACACCCGAAACGGGAACGCCTTTTCCAAGGTTGCACTCATCGCGGGGGCCACGGTATTCTTCGTATTGCGTTCCAAGGGACGGAGGCAAAGGAAAAAAGATGAAGAGGATATGGGCTAGCCTGTCGGCATTGTTGATCGCGGCAAACGTACCGGCCGCCGTTTCGGTCTCGATCGAATCCATCGCCCAGCGCGAGGGCACCAAGCTCGTCGATATTCGGTTCGATGCCGACAACTCCTCCGGCGCCTCCGTTTTCGTTTCCGTCTCCGTCATGGACGGAACCAACTCCGTCGCCTCGCCGACGCTCTACGGCGATGTTGGCGGCATTGCCGCAGGCTACAACCGCCACATCGTTTGGGACGGCGGCAGCGACCTCAACGGCGTACTCGCGTCCAATCTGGCCGTCACCCTCTACGTTTCCGAGCCCGTTCCCTCCGGCATGGCGCTCATCCCCGCCGGGGAAATCGAGGTGGATGATCCGGACTTCAGCGGATACTCGGTCTCCTGCCCCGATCTTTTCATGGATACCTTCGAGGTGGACAATGCGTTGTGGCAGTCGGTCTATGTTTGGGCGGTTGCAAACCAGTACCAATTCCAGAATCCAGGCACATGGAAAAGCGACGGGCATCCCGTGGTTGAAGTCAATTGGTGGGATTGCATCGTCTGGTGCAACGCACGAAGTGCCATGGAAGGCCTATCGCCGTGCTACCGCAATAAGGTGAGCAACCAGGTCATCAAGCAGTGGTTCTCCGGGGTCTCGGCCTCGTGCGACGAGGCGGAAAACGGATACCGTCTTCCCTGGGCGGAGGAGTGGGAATACGCCGCGCGCGCAGGTGTGCCCGATTTCCGCTATCCGTGGGGCAATACCATCGCCCGGACAAACCTCAACTGCAAACTATCCGGCAACCACCACCCCGACTACCACACCGGCTTCCGCCCCTACACGGCTCCCGTCGGCGAGTTTGAAGCCAACGCATTTGGCTTGCACGACATGGCGGGGAATGTCTGGGAGATCTGCTGGGATGCCGTCGGCGATTACCGCCGACGCAAAGGCGGCAGTTGGGATGACGGGGCAGACGAAGCCCGTTGCGGCCATGCCGACACCATCCATGAAACCGGCTATATGGACTCGACCGGCTTCCGCTCCGTGCGCGCCGCCTGGGCGGACGAAGCAACGGAAACCATCGTATTCGATTCGCGAAATTATGCGTTGGAGGTCATCTCCGCCCATGGGGCCCCGGTGCCGGCGGTTGGCCTCGCGACCTATGCCTGGAAATCGGCGGTGGATTGTTCCGTGGATGCATTCGTCAACGAAGGCGGAACCAACTTCACCTGCATCGGCTGGACGGGCACGGGCAGCGTGCCCGCATCCGGCAGCTCGAACCAGACGGCGGTTGTGCTGACCGACCTCGTGTCGTCCATCGTTTGGAACTGGGCGAGCGACGACACCGACAACGACGGCATGGACGACGATTGGGAGCTGCAGTTCTTCAGCGGCCTCCATCAAGCCGCCACCAACGACTTCGACTTCGACGGGCAGGACAACGGTTCCGAATACATCGCCGGAACCAATCCCACCAACCCCGCCTCCCTGTTCAAGCTCACAACCGGGATCTCTCCCGCGGGCTTCGTCCTCGAATGGCCAACCGCCTCCAACCGCCTCTACAACATCCACTGGACGCCCGACCTCCGGAACACCCCCTTCGGCGCCTTCGAAACCGATATCGCCTATCCGCGCCACTCCGCCACCTCCTCCGCCGACCGCGGCTTCTTCAAGGTGGATGTCCGGAAGCGCTGAGAAGGCCGCCGCACCTGCGCGAGTCGGCGGTGGTCTCAATCGCCCGGATGGTAAATCCAGATTGACGATCGTGCATCTGGATTTACCTGTTTCGGGAAAACCATGGCTCCCGAGTCGGGCATGCGGATTCCGTGGCGCGGACATTCTTGCCTGCACGGGCAGACGGGGGGATGCCCGCCCCACAAAAATCCGTCGCACGCTTCCAATGGTTGGAATAAATGGGCTATGTTTTCCAATCATTTGGAATTAGGGGAATGAATGGCGGCGAAAGAGGCCAAGGCGAGAATCAAAATCAACCGCCTGCTTGAAGAAGCGGGCTGGCGGTTTTTTGATGACGAGGCAGGGGTTGCCAATATTGTTCTTGAACCGAATGTCAAAATAACCCAATCCCAAGTTTTGGAGCTGGGAGAAAACTTCGAGAAAACCAAAAACGGCTTTATCGATTTCCTACTACTGGATGAAAAAGGATTTCCTTTAGTGGTACTCGAAGCCAAAGCGGAGCAGATCAATCCGCTGAGCGCAAAGGAGCAGGCGCGGTCCTATGCCGATTCCTGCAACTGCCGATTTGTCATTCTGTCCAACGGGAACCTCCATTATTTCTGGGATTTGGAACAGGGCAACCCGTATGTCATTTCCCGATTTCCCACACCCGGTTCCGTTTCGGAGCACCGCCGCTACGAGCCCAATCCTGAAAAACTGATTGTTGAACCTGTCGAGCCGGATTATATCGCCCAAACTCAATTGCCTGGCTATTCCGAGCAGGCGGGGTGGAAAAACGAGGATGAGCGAGACGGCTTCATTGAAAAGAACCGATTGCGGTTTCTGCGCGACTACCAGCTTCGGGCGGTCAAATCCATTCAACGGGCCGTGAAAGAGGGGAATAATCGTTTTCTTTTCGAGATGGCTACGGGCACAGGAAAGACGCTGACGGCTGCCGCCATCATCAAACTCTTTCTGCGCACGGGCAATGCTACGCGCGTTTTGTTCCTTGTCGACCGCTTGGAATTGGAGGATCAGGCCGTTAAGGATATGGGGAATTATTTAAAGATCGATTATACCTCCTCGATCTTCAAAGAAAACCGCGATGGCTGGCGTGGTTCTGAAATCGTCGTAACAACGGTGCAGTCACTTCTGTTCAAGGACAAATACCGGAAGCTGTTTTCTCCGACCGATTTTGACCTCGTCATTTCCGACGAAGCCCACCGTTCGATCGGCGGGAACGCCCGGGCGGTCTTTGAATATTTCGTGGGCTACAAACTCGGCCTCACCGCCACGCC
>NZ_JBFJYW010000080.1:0-13177 GCF_041622395.1 Pontiella sp.
CGGCCATCCCGAGCTCGGGAGAGTGTAAAAACGCGTTTTTTTCTGTCTTGAGCCAACTGCGGGGTTCCAGTACATCTCGTTGCAGAAACCCAAGGAGAGCATATAGATGTCCATAATCAAATCGTTACAGGCCGAGATCATCCGCGTTGCCCGCAAGGAAATCAAAAAGGAACTGGAGCCCGTCAAACGGGTCAATGCCACACAGCGTGGATTGATCGCCAACCTACGGCGGGATGTAACCGATTTACAGAAGGAAGTCGCCCGACTGCAACGCGAGCTGGGCAAGGCCATCCCGGAACAAACCGAAGAACCGGTGGAAACCAAGGAGGTCCGGATCACGGGCAAGGGCATTCTCTCGTTGCGCAAGCGTCTGGTTTTAACCCAGGCCGAATTCGCGAAGCTGGCCGGGGTCAGCACCCCGAGCGTGGTGAAATGGGAGAAGCAGGAAGGGATTCTTCCGTTTCGGCGCAAGGAAACCGCCGACCGCATTCAAACGGTGCGCGGCATGGGCAAGAAAGAAGCCTGGGCCGAACTGGGCAAGGAAAAATAGTTCGGCGCCCATCAGCAGGCGGCGAGCAGTTCCGCCAGGTGCGCTTTGGCCGCGTCCAGCCGCTGGAGCAGCATTTCGTGGACCGCCGTGCTAACCTCGGCGAACTCCTCCCGGCTGTCGATCAGGCGGTCGAGTTCGCTTTGCATGTGGTCGAAGTCGCAAGCGTCGACGCTGCCGGCCGAGATGTGGCCGAAGGGGGCCAGAAAATTATCCACCTTGGAGCCGCGGCTAATCCCGATGATCGGAACATGCAGCACGGAAGCGAGAATGAGCAGGTGCAAGCGGCTGCTGATGACTAAATCCAGCCGGCCCGCGATGGCAAGGATTTCCCGCGGCGTGCGGTGCCCGCCAATCACAACGGAATGGACGTGGTTCTTCATCCACCCGCGCAGCTTTTCCATCAGTGGCGCATCGGTGGAATGGTTAATCGGCAGAAACACGATGCGGTAGTCGCGATCGGCCAGACGATCCAAAAAATCGACCAGCTCCTTTTCGTGGGCAATCTGGCGCTGGGCGGAGATGCATAGGCCAATCTTGCGCGCGCTCGATTCGAGCATCTCGCGGGCTTCGCGGGTCAGCTCGATCCCCTCCCAAGGCGCGGGAGTGAGCAGTTCGGCGGAGTCGGCGCCAACCAGGGCGCCGGGCACATCGCCGCAGGCATGGACGGCGGCGAGCGTTTCGGGATCGCGCAAAACAACGAGGTCGCACCGGTTGAGTTCCTCGACGATCTTGGCCTTGGCGCGCGCTTCGGCACGACGCTCCATCGCCTTCACGAAATCGACCCGCCCGAAGGCCAGCGCCGAAAGCAGCGACAACAACACCTTCTTTTTTCCCGGCAAGACGGAATAGATATAGGGATTGAGCGCGTCGTTCATGCCGACCCCCCAAACCACGGTGCGGGTTCCAACGCGATGGGCGACCTCGAGCATGGCCAGCGGGATTTCCGGATAGTCGGAAAGCCCGGTGGCGCCCGGCCACATGAAGACATCGGCCCGGGCGATGCACTCCTCCATTTCGGCCTTGCTGTAGGCGGGTGCAAATCCGAACAGGGGAACGGCGTGAACCCCCAGCCGCTCCGCGGTTTCCCGGGGACGGTCGGTGCTGACGGTGATGCGACAACCGGGACTGACCTCGCGGAGAATCCCCACAACGCATTCGAGTATCGCCTCATCACCGACATTGTTCCGCCCAAACGGAACTCCCCCCAAGAAGATGTCGACCGATTTCATGTGGGCCTTATGCCATGCAGAACGGACTTTTAATAGTCCGCTTTCCAACATATTGTCGGCGGCATGCAGAATTATCCCAACATTGGAAAACTCATTCTTGCCAGCGCATCCCCCCGCCGCCGCGAACTGCTGGCCTCGCTGGGCCTCGATTTCACGGTGCAGGTGCCGCAGATCGACGAAACCCCGCACCCGGACGAAGCGCCCCGGAGGTTCGCCGAGCGCATGGCCGCCGAAAAGGCGTCGGCCATCGACGCCTCGCCGGACACGGTGCTGATTGCGGCCGACACCATCGTGGTTCAAGGAAACTCCATCCTTGGCAAACCGAAAAACGAACAGCACGCCTGCGCGATGCTTTCCCACCTTTCCGGCCAAAAACACGAAGTCATCACCGGCGTCTGCGTCAAACGCAACGATCGAACCGAAATCTTCTCGGTCTCGACCGAAGTCGTCTTCCGCGAGCTCGGCGCCGGCGAGATCGATCGGTACGTCGCCACGGGGTGCCCGATGGACAAAGCGGGCGCCTACGCCATCCAAGGCGGCGCGGCGCACATGGTCCGCTCCATCTGCGGATCCTACACCAATATCGTGGGCCTGCCGCTGTGCGAACTCCACGAGGCGCTCATTTCCTTTGATTCTGGCCCTGAAATAGCTTATTCGTAGTTCTGTCTGTTGCAACCTGGAAGAACCGATGCCCCGAAATGTCTCAACCAGCCTAAAGACCGCCTTTGGCACAACGCTCGCCGCGTGCTTGGTTTCCTCCGTGCATGCCGCCGAGCAAGGCAGTGGCGTCGGGGACTTCAGCTATCTGAAATCCGACGAAGTGATCATCACCTTGCTCGCATCGACCGTAGTGTTGCTCGCGGGGGTCCTGTTTCGGCTGCGACAGATGCGGATCAAGCTCGAGGAGAAAACCGTTTCGCTGGAAAAGAGCGAGCGGCATATCCGGCTCATGGGCGACAACCTGCCCAACGTCACCATTTTCCAGCTGGCATACGCGGCCGACGGCACCTTCCGCTTCACCTATCTGAGCAAGGGCTATGAACGGGCGCTCGGTTTCGACCGCGACCAGGCCATGCAGGATGCGCAGATCGCCTACGACCACGTCTACGAAACCGACATTCCTTTGCTGAAAGAGGCCTTCCAAAAAAGCACGGAAAAGCTGGAACCGGTCGATATGGAGCTGCGGATACTCGACTTGGCCGGGCGGCTGAAATGGCTGCGCATCAGCGCCGTACCGCACCACGACAAAGGGTTGCTGGTCTGGGACGGCTTCATGCAGGACATCTCGACCAACAAATCCGCCGAAGAAGCCCTGCTGGAAGAAAACCGGAATTTCCAGAACCTGTTCGACACGATCGAGGATTTCCTGGTGGTGTGCGACATGAACGGGGCGCTCATCCACACCAACCCGACCGTCATCAACCGACTGGGCTATAGCACCAACGAACTGGCGGACATGAGCATCTTCGAGCTCTATCCCGAGGAGTCGCGCGACGAAATCTATCAAGTGATCGCCCGCATGCAGAAGGAAGCGGCGACCACCTGCGGGCTTCCGCTGCAAATGAAAAGCGGCAGCCTCATCCTGGTGGACACGAACGTCTTCCAAGGCACCTGGAAAAACAAGAAGGCCATTTTCGGCGTCGCCCGCGACATCGCCAACCGGCAGCGGATCGAGAGCGCCTTGCGCGAATCGCAGAAGATGCTCCAGCTGATCATGGATACCATCCCGCTGGCCGTCTTCTGGAAGGACAAGGACTCGGTCTACCTCGGAGGCAACAAGGCCTTCATCCGGGAATGCGGCTTTGAAACCCTCGACCAAATCGTGGGCAAAACCCCATACGACCTGATCGATCCCGCGCAGGCGCCGCATATCATTGCAAACGACCAGCAAGTGATCGCCAACAACCACCCCGTCTTCAACTACACGGACTCGCACACCCGCCCCGACGGCAGCATCGGCTGGCGGGAAATCAGCAAAATCCCATTGCGCAACGATGCCGGCCAGGCCGTCGGCGTCCTCGGCGTCTGGCGCGACGTCACCGAGCAAAACCGCGCGGAGGAACGGCTGAAACGCACCCTCGAAGACATGGAACGCTTCAACCAGCTGATGCGCGGCCGCGAACGGCGCACGCTTGAACTCAAAGCCGAAATAAACACCTTGCTCGGCGAGCTGGGCAAAACCCAGAAATACAGGACCACCACGGAAAACCTTCCATGAGCTTCCCCCCCGTCAAACGCCGCCTCGGGCGGTTCGCTTTCGCCGCCGCAGTCTACTCGGTTGGCATCATGGCCTTTTCCGGCTGGTCCTACATCACCCATCGCCGAATGCTTCTCGACGACATCGACGCAACCCTTTCAACCGGCACCTACGCGGTTCGGGAAATGCTGTGCCATGACGAAGACCATTGCATTGCGGTGATCCGCGACGCGGAATCGGCGTCCTACGAAACCTTCCGCAAAAAACTGGATCGCTTCGCCACGAAGAGCGGTTTCGCGTTCGTGGGCGTCGCCGTCCGCACGCTCCCCGGCGCCGGCCACCTGATTACCGGCTCGGGCGGAGGCACCCTCGTCGGGCCGGAGCAACCCGATGCCGACCTGCCGAAACGCATCGGCGAAATGGCGCTGGATCTGGCGGAGACCACCCCGGGAGAAGGCCTGGCCCTGCTGACCACCGACTGCACCGGCTACGGCAAACTGCGCGTCGCCGCATTCTACGAAAGGGAAACCAACGGCGCCGCGCTGGCCTGCCTCGTTGCGATGCAAGTCGAGCCGATGCAGGGGCAGTTGCTTGCGCTGGCCATCCGCACGATGGCTTCCGGCCTGTTCCTGCTCATGATGGCCGTCCCGCTGGTATTGCTCTACAACCACGCGCAACAGTGCGCTTCCAAAGAGCTGGCCGAACTCAACGCCATGCTCCAGGACGATGTCGAGGGGCGCAAGGAACGCGAGCTCGAACTGAAGGACGCCATCGCCGACCTGGAGCGTTTCAGCTCCGTCACCAGCGGGCGTGAAATGCGCATCCTCGAACTCAAGGCCGAAGTCAACGCGTTGCTGGCCCAAGCGAACCAGCCGCAACGCTACAAAATCGACTAAACCCATGGCAAAACCGAAACGACGAATCGATAAAGACCCGCACATCCGCGATCGACTGGCCCGCGGGTTTGCAATGGCGTGCGCCTTGGCGGGGCTGCTGTTGGCCGCAGCCACCTATTCGGTCTCGAAGTCCACCCCGGAAAACCTGCCGGTTTTGGTGGGCATCGCCGTGGCGGTCACGATCATCCTCGGCTACCTTGTCGGCCGATTGGTCGGCCAGCGCATCGAATGCGACGAATACGAACGCAACTCCGAGATCCACGAAAACCTCGCGATCGTCCAGGAGCTGACGAAGGCCAACGAATACCTCGAAACCGAAGCGCTCGACCTCAAGAAGCACCGCAAAGTCCTGCTGAGCATCATGGAGGACGCCGAGCACTACAACGAGGATCTGAAGCGCGAGGTGTCCGAGCGCAAACGCGCCGAACGCGAGACGGCGCGCACCCGCGACAACATGGACCTGATTCTCCGCGGCGGCGACCTCGGCTACTGGGACTGGGACATCCCGGCCAACACCTACACCTACAATCCGCGCTTCGCGGGCATTCTCGGCCTCAACCAAGAGGAGCGCGTCTCCGACCTCGACTGGCGCAAACGCAACATCCACCCGGACGACTACGCCAACGTGATCCGCACGCTGAAAACGCACCTCGAAGGCAAGACCGACACCTACACCTGCGAATACCGCCTTAGACGGGGCGAAAAGGACTGGCTCTGGGTGCTCGACCGCGGCCGCGTGGTCGAACGCGGCCCCGCAAACGCACCCCACCGCATGGCGGGCACCTTGCTGGAAATCACCGATCGCAAGGAATACGAACTGGAAATGAAGGAGGCCAACCGCCTGCTCAACAAGCGCAGCCGGGAGCTGGAAGAAAACCAGCACATCATCATGGGCATGATGGAAGACGCCAACGACGCGCGCGAAAGCCTCGAACAGGCCAACCGCCAGCTGCTGGTCGCCCGCGAACGGGCCGAACAGGCCACCCGCGCAAAATCCGATTTTCTCGCCAGCATGAGCCACGAAATCCGCACGCCGATGAACGGCATCATCGGCACCGCCAGCCTGCTGCACGACACCGCGCTGACCAAGGAGCAAAAGGAGTTCCTGCGCATCATCCAAACGTCGGGCGACGCCCTGCTGACGCTGCTCAACGACATCCTCGACTTTTCCAAGATCGAGGCCGGCAAACTGGATCTTGAACTGCAACCGTTCGACCTGCGCGAAACCTGCGAGCACATCACCGAACTGCTCACGCCCACGGCGCTCGAAAAGGGCATTAGCCTCATCCTGCGCTACTCCCCCAACACCCCGTCGTTCGTCGTCGGCGATGCGGGGCGGATCCGGCAGGTCCTCACGAACCTGGCCAGCAATGCGATCAAGTTCACGCGCGAAGGCTATGTCTACATCGATATCGACGCCGTCGCCGGCACCGAAAAGGAAACCTCCATCAACTTCAACGTCAAAGATACGGGGATCGGTGTTGCCCGCGAGGAGCTCCCGCAACTGTTCCAGAAATTTTCGCAGGGCGACTCCTCCACGACCCGCGAGTTCGGCGGAACGGGCCTGGGCCTGGCCATCTGCAAACAGTTGGTCAACCTCATGGGCGGCAAGATCGGGATGGATAGCGAGCTGGGCAAGGGCTCTCAGTTCTGGTTCCGCCTGAACCTCCCCGTCGCCAAGCGCCCGCGTGCCGCGGCGGTCGAAGCCGCCCATTTCAAGGGCGAGCGGGTGCTGGTCATCGACGAGAGCAAGATCATGGGGCAAACCCTGTGCGAATGGTTCAACCACTGGGGCCTCAAAGCCGAAACCACCGGAAGCGTGGAGGCCGCCACCGGCTTGATCCGCAAAAACGGCTACAAGATCGTGCTGATCGAGGAATATCTCGCCTACGACTCCGACAACCCCTTGTTCAACAGTCCGGAGTTCGAGCACATCGCCTTCTTTATCATTTGTTCCATCACCAACCGCGACTTCCGTGCGCTGGGCCACAACGGACTCACCAGCAATTTGGTCAAGCCGATCCGGCTCAACAACCTGCTATCGAAGACGGCGGGGATCCTGGGCTATAACATCGACACCGTGGGCTACCACCCGCCCCGTACCGTCGCGGCCCAACCGCAAGTGGACATTTCGGTCATCGCCTCCGTTGCGACGCGACGCATTCTGCTCACCGAAGACAACCTCGTGAACCAGACCGTGGCCAAACGCATGCTGGCCAAGGGCGGTTTCGAGGTCGAGGTTGCCGAGAACGGCGAACAAGCGCTGCGCAAGGTTACCAATGGCGGCGGGTTCGATCTCATCTTCATGGATTGCCAAATGCCCCGCATGGACGGCTACGAGGCGTCGCGCCAAATCCGCAATTTCGAGCAGGAGTCCGGCGCGACGATCCGGATTCCGATCATTGCGCTCACCGCCAACGCCATGCAGGGCGACCGCGAAAAATGCCTGAATGCGGGCATGGACGACTACATAGCCAAGCCGGTCAAAAAAGACGCGCTCTTCGAAATGATCCAACGCCATTTGGGGTAGCGGCGTCGGGGTCCGTTAAACGGGCCGCCGCAAAACGGTTATTTCGGCAACTTGCACTTTTCGCAACGAGGGTGGTCGCTTCCCTGCGCCCGGCAAAAGTAGCCCTCGGCGCTCTCCAACCAGCTGGCGTTGAAGCTGGGGCACTTTTCGGTGTATTCGGCGAACCGGACGAACCGCTGCAAAATATGGTCGGGAATGGTGTGCTCCATCGAGCAGGCGAACTCTTCGGCCTCCTTGGCCGGGATCCCAAGCACCTGGACGAAGAAATGCAGCAACGCCTCGTGCTTGACGGCAATGCCGCCGGCAACCTCGCGCCCCTGCTCCGTGAGCGTCACCGAGGCATAGGGCTCGTAGTTGATCAGGCCCTTTTCCCCCAACGCCCGCAACGCCCCGGTCACCGACGCCGCTCGGACGTTCATCCGTTCGGCGATATCCTTCGGGCGCGCCGTCCCCCCCTCGCGGGAAAGAAAGAAAATCGTTTCGAGGTAATCCTCGAGACTTGCGCTGAGATCGATGCCGTTCATGCATCAGGTAATAGCACCCCCCCGCCCCAAACCTCAAACCAACTTGCGGCTTATTTGCTCGCCCCCTCCCCTCTTGCGAGGATTCCGTCTAAATTACTCGCCTTCAAACCGCGAATCGATAGGATGTCAACCGATGGATTTTTCAGGACAAATCAAGGCGTTGTTCAAACCGGCCGAACGGCCGCATCCGCACACGGCGGAGCTTTCGGTCCGGACGGGCAATGGGTGCGCCCAGAAGGATTTCGACTGGCTGGCCGCCGCCGTCCCCTGCCGCACCGCCTGCCCTGCGGGGACCGACATCCCGGCCTATCTGACCGCCATTGCCGAGGGCAAACCGGACGAGGCCTACCGCATCAACCTGCAAGACAACGTCTTCCCCGCCGTGCTCGGCCGGGTCTGCTCGCGCCCGTGCGAGGCCGCCTGCCGCCATGGCTACGACGGACTTGGCGACCCCGTTGCCATCTGCTTTTCCAAACGCTCCGCCGCCGACTTTGCGCAACAGGGTCCGGTTTTGCCGGCCCCGTGGTTCCCGCCGTCGGGCAAACGGGTCGCCGTCGTCGGCGCAGGCGTGGCCGGACTCACGGCGGCGCGCAACCTGACGTTGCTCGGACACCGGGTGACGGTCTATGAAAAGCATTCCTCGCCGGGCGGCATGCTCAACCAGGGCATTCCCGAGTTCCGCCTGCCGCGCCTCGTCATCGCGCGCGAGATCGAACAGATCACCGCGCTCGGCATCGAAATCATCTGCAACACCGCCATCGGCAAGGCGCTTCCGCTCCACCTCCTGCTCGACGAAAACGATGCGGTCGTCCTGGCGGCCGGTACG
Source organism: Pontiella sp. (assembly GCF_041622395.1). Taxonomy (NCBI): domain Bacteria; kingdom Pseudomonadati; phylum Kiritimatiellota; class Kiritimatiellia; order Kiritimatiellales; family Pontiellaceae; genus Pontiella; species Pontiella sp. The sequence continues at coordinate 8,753 of NZ_JBFJYW010000080.1, forward strand.
CAGAAACCCAACCTGCTGAATCTGCCGGGTTGCCATCTGCCGGGCATCCGCCACGGGCTCGATTTCCTGCTGGAGGCCAACGAGTCCGGCCGGGCCGGCATCGGCAAACGCGTGATTGTGATCGGCGGGGGCTTTACGGCGATGGACTGCGCACGCACCGCCCGCCGCCTCGGGGCCCACACCGCCGAATGGGACTTGAAAGTGCTATACCGGCGGTCGAAGGAGGCGATGCGCACGACGCCCGGCGAGCTGGAGGAACTCGACGCCGAAGGCATCCCGCTCGCGTGCCATGCGACGCCCGTGGCCTATCTGGAATCCGGCGGAAAACTGTGCGGCATGCGCTTCCGCCAAACCGGCACGCACGAAGAATTCGACGTCCCCGCCGACACCGTGCTGCTGGCCACGGGCCAATTCCCGGATCTTTCCTGGATCGATGCGCCGCCGCCCTCCGCCGCCCTGCCGCACGAGAAACTTTTCATGGCGGGCGATTTTGCGCACGGTTCCTCCTCGCTGATCGAGGCCATTGCCCACGCCAAGGAAACCGCGCACCGGATCGACCGCTTCCTGATGGGCACGAAGCGCCTGCAAAAAATGCTCCAGGTCGAAAACGCCGCGGCCACGGGCCGCACCCCGGCGATGGACCAGATCCCGCGCCAGCCCATGCCGACGCGCCCGGTTGCGGAACGCAGTTTGGCCGGCGAAGTGGAACAGGGATACGACGAGGAAGCCGCCGCTACCGAAGCCGGGCGCTGCTACCGCTGCCACTACAAGTTCGAGATCGATCAAGACAAATGCATCAAGTGCGACCTCTGCCTGAAGGCCAAACCCCGCCTTGAATGCATCCTGATGCTGAAGACGATCCGCCACGACGACGAAGGCAAGGTGGTTTCGTTCGAACCGACCGACTATGTGCGCGAAATGAAACTCGTCTGGATCAACCAGGACGAGTGCATCCGCTGCGGCAACTGCCAGAAGGCCTGCCCCGTCGACGCGATCGGCCTGCAAAAGATCTCGCTCGCAACGCAACGGTGCCACGATCGAACCGCAGAGCAGGCTTGAACCTTTGAACGGATTGCGCTCTTCTGTTCGCATATCGAAAACGGAGAAACCCATGAGCAAACCCCCCGTAGTTTTCATCGCAGGCGAACGGCAGCATGCCGGCAAGACCGTCACCAGCCTGGGCGTCATTTCGGCCATCAGCAAGATCATCGACCCGAAGGACATCGGCTACTTCAAGCCCGTCGGCCAAGAGATGGTCACGTTGCCCAACGGCGAGAAGATCGACAAGGACGTCATGATCGTCAACGAGTTCACCGGAATCGACATGCCGGACATGGGCCTGCTCTCGCCGGTACGGGTGATTTCGGGTGTGACGCGCGATTTCATCCAGAGCGACAACCCGCGCGCCATCACCGAGCGGTTCGAAAAATCGGTCCACCGGACGCTGGAGGCGCTCTCGGACAAAAAGCTGATCATTGCCGAAGGCACGGGGCATCCGGGCGTCGGCTCGGTCGTCGGGATGTCGAATGCGCGCGTGGCCAATCTGCTGGGCGCCAAGATCCTGTATCTGGTCGGCGGCGGGCTCGGCCGCCCGCTCGACGAGCTGGAGGTCGATATGTCCTATTTCTACCACAACAATAGCCGGGTGCTCGGATTCCTCTTCAACAAGGTGCTGGCGGACAAGGTCGACATGATGAAGGAGGTGCTGACCGAACCGGCGCTTGCGCGCCTCTTCCCGGAGTGGAGTCCCAAACTCAAGGTCTTCGGCTACATGCCCCAGATCAAATACCTCAACAATCCCTCGATGCACCTGATCAGCAAAAGCTTCAAGGGGCACCGGGCGCTGAAATGCGGCAAGTGCGCCAACGCCTGGCACGTGCCCTGCCGCAAGGTGAAGATCATCTCCCAGGGCAACAACGTATTCGACCCCTCTACCAGCCTGCGGCCGCGCGACATCGCGCTGATTGGCGCGGGTTCGCACCGTCGCCTCAAGCGGATCGTGGAATTCAACAACAGCCTGCCCGGCGAAAAGCTCGGCGGCGTCATCCTCACCTGCTCATCCGCCAAGATGCCCGATGCCGAGACGATGGAGTTGATGGCCAACAGCTGCCTGCCCACCATCGCCGTGATGCAGGACACCGCCGACACCGACCTGACGCTTTACAAGTGCTTTACCAACACCAAGCTCCAGCTCTACGACCGAATCAAGCACGAGCTCATCGTCAAACTGTTCGAGGAACATTTCGACGCCGAGCGCTTCATCCATTCCTTCGGGCTGTAGCGGCCAAGCCGCGGGCCTGCCGGCGTCCGTCTAGGCGGACGGCCGGTATTCGCCGATGGGCAGAAGCACCTGCCCGTGGGCTTCGTTGATGATTTCGGCCATCGCCAGATAGATTGCGCTGAAACCGCAGACCATGCCTTCGAACCCGGCGATTTTACCGATCAAATGCGCGGCGTGTTCAGGCACCCAGTGTTCGGCGGCCAGCAGGAAAAAGAGTACGGCCAGGGAGCCGAAGATGAACTGCAACACCTTGTTGGACTTGAGCGTGCCGATGAACATCAGCGCCGTGAACAACCCCCACATGAACAGGTAGCAGCCAACGAACGCGGCGGGCGGCGCCGTGGCCAGCCCCAGCTTGGGCAGCACCAGCATCGCGACCAAGGTCAGCCAGAACGAGCCGTAGGAGACGAAGGCCGTCATCCCGAACGAATTCCCTTTCTTGAATTCGAGGGTGCCCGCAATGATCTGCGCGATCCCGCCGAAGAAAATGCCCATGCCCAGAATCATGCTTCCCACTTCCGGGAAGAACCCCGCATTGTGGATGTTGAGCAGGACCGTCGTCATGCCAAAGCCCATCAGCCCGAGAGGAGCCGGATTCGCCAAACCGTCTTTTTGCGCCATCGTATTCTACCTTTTTTTGTTCGTTAGGGTGCGTTTAACCAAATTGAAGGCGTGGTTGTAGAGCAAAGGCCCGCGCGAACCAAGCCGGAACAACCGAAATGATTGGGCCGATTCCCGATTTGGTTGTATCCGGATGCCCGGCAAACCGATACAATGCCTGAATTCGGAACGAAACGACGGATCGTCGAAACCGACCGGCAACCAGGGCAAACCCATTTATAAATTCGAGCATCTACGCCACAAACCCCCGACCGCGCTCCAGGAAGAACGCCCCCTGATCGTGGCCTGCAGCCCGTTGCGCAGCAACGTCAACCTTTCCACCATTTTCCGGACGGCGGGTTGTTGCGGCGTCCGCGAAATCATCGCCACCGGCAATGCCAAACTGATTGGCAAAATTGCGCGCGATGGAGCAGACGGGGTGAAACTGACCACCCGCAACAGCCTGCTGCCCACCCTGAAAAAGCTCAAAGAGGACGGCCACACCCTGGTGGGCCTCGAACAAACCACCAACTCCACCGAGCTCTCGCACTACCTCTTTCCGAAAAAGACCGTATTGGTCATCGGATCGGAACGCGAAGGGCTGTCGCAGGAATGCCTGTGCCTGCTGGATGCGGTCGTGGAGATCCCGGTCTGGGGCATGCCCTTTTCCTACAATGTCGCCACCGCCACCTCGATGGCCATCTATGAATATTGCCGCCAGCACCCCGCAGGCTGACCGCCGGATTCAATCGCAAGGGGAATAATCGGGCATTCAATCTCGACAAGGCCCGTGCCGGATATCTACGCTGACTCGCGTAAATTCGAGGAGACGGCTAAAATGAACATCCAAACCTTGGTTATGGTCACCCTGCTCGGGGTCTCCGCCGCTCAGGCGCAAGGCCACAAGTATGATACCTGGAGCGAAAACTACACCGTCCAGGCGCTGCTCGGCGTCGTTAAATACGACCACTTCACCGTCGATGCGCCGGACAGCGCCGATCCGGTCCAGATCGATGTCTCCAGCATGCCGCAGCTCGGCGGCGCCTGGACCACGGTCCCCAAGGGCAACCGCTTGCAGTTTGGTCTGGAGGCCACGTTCCTGCTCGGCTTCCGATTCGACAAAATCAACTATCTCGCGGCGGGCGGAAGCGGCCTCTATGTGAGCCTCTCGACTTCGATGTGGATGTTCGACCTATCGGGCGGGGGCTATGCCAGCCTGTTCCTCGACCCGGGGAGAAAGGTCCGGATCTACGTCGGCGGCGGCCCGCTGATGGGATTCGCCGACTACCGGGCCAAGCAGGACTACAAAAATTCCAGCCTTGCCACCGAAACCACGTCCGAAACCGCGTTCGGCATTGGGCTCTACGCCCGGACCGGCATCGAGTTCCGGATCCACGACCGGGGCATGCTCGGCGCCGGCGTCCGCAGCAACTGGTCGAACGTCGACTTCACCGAGGTCGGCGGCAGCTCCGATCTCGCCGGCTTCGCCGGGTTCGTCACCTACTCCGCCGGATTCTAGCCGCTCCGGATTCGCGGTTCCCGCC
>NZ_JBFJYW010000081.1:0-13132 GCF_041622395.1 Pontiella sp.
ATCAACAACGACTTCAACGTTTCGACCAACGGCTTCAACTGGAACGACGGCGGGCATCTTCGTGTTTCCGGTAATCTCGAAGGCATGCCGGTCGCCACGCGCTTTTCCTCCTCGTACGACGTACTCGACGGCAACAATAAAACGCTGACGCTCGACGGCGGCACTTGGACCAACAGCTCCTCCGCCATCGCTATCGGCTTCTACGGCGACAACAACGCCATGGTCATCACGAACGGTGGCTACGTGAAGAGCGGATCGAGCAAGATCGGCGGCAGCGGGAGCGCCCAAGGTAATTCGGTCGTGGTGGGCGGTACCGGATCGTGCTGGGATGCCGAGCGGATCTACGTCGGCAACGAAGCCGCGGGCAACAGCCTCTCCATCGTCGATGGAGGGCAGGTCGCCTCCGAGCAAGGGGTCGTCGGCATGTATAGCGGGCGCGGCGGAAACGATGCGTTGATCGACGGAACGGGTTCGGTCTGGAACGTCGAGACCAGCCTGATCGTGGGATACAGCGGTTCCGACAACACGATGGTCATCGCCAACGGCGGCCGCGTGAACAGCGATAGAGGCTATGTCAATTCCTCCTCCGGCATCAGCAACCTCGTGCTCGTTACGGGAACGGGATCGGTGTGGAGCAACACCTCCGCGCTTTATGTCGGCAGCGGCGGAGCCGAAAACCGCTTGGTTGTCGAGAGCGGTGGACGGGTTGATAGCGACGACGCGTACATTAACGGCGGCATGTGGTCCGGCGACAACAACGGCGTTATTGTCCGCGGCACCCAGTCGCTTTGGAAAAATCTCGGCGACCTCGTTATTGGTTCGGACTCGGAAGGGAACTATCTGCAGGTCGAAAACGGCGGAACCGTTGAAAATGGCGATGCCGTCATCGGCCAGTACGGCGATGCCGACGGCAACTATGCCGTCGTTTCCGGTTCTAACGCCGTCTGGCGGAATTCCGGTACGCTCACCCTCGGCCACTATGGCTCCGACAACCTGCTGCTGGTCACCAACGGCGGTGCGGTTTCCGCCGTCTCCGCCACCCTCGGCAACGGTAAATACTCCTCCGGCAACACCGCGCTCATCACCGGAACCAACTCTAGCCTCAGCGTGCGGGACGAGCTCATCGTCGGTAGCGAAAGCGATGCCAACACCCTGCGCATCGAAAACGGAGCAACCGTCGAAAGCGGGCGTGCCTACATCGGTTCGGCCGCCGGTTCCGACAACAATGTCGCCGTGGTCGATGATGCCGTTTGGCAAAACAACGGCGACCTGACCATCGGGCCGCTCGGCAACGGCAACCTGCTGGTGGTCACCAACGGCGGCTTCGTCTTTAATGAATCGACCTATGTCGGAACCAACTCCGATGACAACCATGTGCTGATAACCGGAGCGGATTCCAGCCTGAGCAACAGCGCCAACATCACCGTCGGCTATTCCTCATCCGCCAACTCCACCGAAATTCTCGACGGGGGCAAGCTGTACAGTCAGCGCGGCTACATCGGCATGAACGCAAGTGCCACGGGGAACACCGTTCGCGTCTCCGGGGCCGGATCCGAATGGAACGCCGATCTCGACCTCAACGTCGGCGTTCTCGGCTCCGGCAACCGTCTCGAAATCCTCGACGGCGGTTTGCTGACCAGCGGGTCGGGCTCGATTGGCGATGCCGTCGGCGGGGGAAGCAATAACGTCGCGGTCGTATCCGGCCAAGGCTCCCGCTGGGCAATCCGCGACGGACTGGAAATCGACGGTGCCGGCAACGCGCTTTTCGTGGATGGTTGGGGAGCTGCGATCGTGGGCGATCTTTCCACCAATGATTTGCCAGACATCGCAATGGCGGGCGGTTTCGTTGTCAGCGGGGAAGGCGATTCCGGTGAGGTTGTCATCAGCAACGGCGCACGCGTGGATAACACCTATGGCTTCATTGGAATGGCGACGAATCACAGTGGGCGGGTTCTTGTTACCGGCGAAAATTCGATGTGGAGCAACCGTCTGGAATTGGCAATCGGCGAATTGGGTTCCGGAAATTCTTTGACGGTTTCCGATGGCGGAACCGTTTATAGCAAAGCCGGATTTATTGGACTCGGCGGCACGCTGCCCAATCTTACGGACCTGTCGGGTGGTAGCAACTCCGTGACGGTGACCGGCGCAGGATCGGAGTGGAATATCGAAGACGAGCTGTATGTCGGGCTCTGGAATGCGAGAAACGCGTTGGTCATAACGAATGCGGGGCGCGTCAATGCTGAGTATTCATATGTTGGTGGTTCGCACGATTCCTCCAACAATACCGCGGTCGTATATGGTGTGGGCTCTGTCTGGAGCAATCAAACGGAGTTTGGTGTCGGTGCATACAGTTCATCGAATTCCCTGAAAATCCTGAACGGCGGCAACGTGTTTGGGAGTTTCGGAGTGGTTGGTTTGAGCGAGACTGCTTCGCACAATTCCGTACTGGTCTCCGGCGCCGATTCGGCATGGATCACAACGGGGGAGTTAAATGTCGGGTATGCCGGATTGTTTAACAGCTTGACGGTTGAAGACGGTGCTTCGGTGCAGAGTGCCACCGGAAGGATCGGTTACTTTGAGGACGCAGCGAACAATGCCGTCGCGGTTTTCGGCGCGGGTTCGGTTTGGAACAATGCCGGGGATCTTTATGTTGGAGCCGAGGGTTGCAGCAACACGCTCACCATTGCCGACGGAGGCCGCGTGACCAATGCCTATGGCTATGTCGGCTACCACGATGCCGATGGCAACCGCGCATCTGTGAGCGGAGCAGATTCCGTTTGGCAGAACGAACAGCTTAATGTCGGCTTCGGGGGTTCAAGCAACAGTTTGGCCGTCAACGATGGCGGTCGGGTTGAAAGCGGACGTTCCGCCATTGGATATGGCGTCGCTTCGGTTGGAAACAGCGCGTTGGTCTCCGGATCCGGATCCGTATGGGACAGCGGCGAACGGCTGGACGTCGGCTACTACGGTTCCAACAACAGCTTGACCATCGCCGACGGCGGTGCGCTCTTGACCGCGCAAGCGGGGATCGGCATCGCCTCCAACGCATCGCACAACGCTGTTTTGGTTTCCGGCGTGGATTCGGTTTGGCGGAACGGCGGCAATCTTAATATTGGCGATTGCGGTGCATTGAACCGTTTGATTGTTGAAGAGGGCGGTGCGGTTGAAAGCGGCATGGGAGTCGTTGGCTTTGAGTCGTCTTCCGTAAACAACCTTGTCTCCGTTTCCGGAGCGGGATCCGAATGGAGCTCCGACGGGGAGCTCCACATCGGCTACGGCGGAACAGGAAACGCCCTGTATATCTACGACGGCGGCTTGGTTTCCGCTTCGAACGGCTATGTCGGCACGATGTCGGACAACAACATTGCGTCGATCCAGCACAACGGATCGGTGTGGAGCAACAGCGCCAACCTGTATGTCGGCCATCAAGGATCCACGAACGTGCTGTCGGTGCTCGACGGCGGGCTGGTCGAAAGTAAAAATGCATTCATCGGCTACGGATCGATGGCGTCGGGCAACTCGGTGACGGTGTCGGGCAACCTGTCGAAGTGGAACAACTCCGGTGAGCTGTACGTGGGCTACGGCGGATCGGACAATAAACTGACGGTCGAAAACGGCGGCATCATGGCGAGCGGCACAGGAACCATCGGTGCGCTTGCGGGTGCAAACGGCAACTGGGTCTCCGTCGCGGGCGACGGCTCCGAATGGGCTGTTTTTGGCAACCTCTATATGGGCGGATCGATGCTGTCCGGCAACTGGACCGACGGCGGCGTCGGCAACGCGCTCTCCGTTAGCGACGGCGGTCTGGTGACGATCGACTACGACCTGCACAACCGGAACGATTCGAGTGCGAGCATCGATCCCGGCAGCCGTATCGAGGTTGGCGGCAACTACTATCAGGACGCCACCTCGGCGCTGCGCCTCGGTGTGGAAACCAACGCCGCAGGCGCACCGGTCAACGCGCTGGTGAGCGTAGGCGGCACGGCCGAGTTCGAAGCGGGTGCGACGATCGAGTATGCCAGCAACGTCGGTGCGCTGAAGTTCGATGTCTTCTACACCAACAAGATCGTCGAGGCCGATGCGCTGATCGTCGCGGGCGAGGAAGATCCCGATGCGCTCGACCTCGAAGTGTTGGATGCCTCCGGCACGTTGGTCGATGTGGTCTTCTGGGAAGACGACTCGGATCTCTACGGTTTGGTTGGCCGTGTTCATCTGGACGAAAGCGCAGGCTTCTCCTCCGGAACCATGATGGATGCCGTGGCGTGCGAGATCGACGAGCTGTCGTTGCTGGGAAGCAGTCCTGCCACCCATATGATCGAACTGCTCAACGGCATGAGTTCTGAAGAGCAGAAAGAACAGTTGGAGCAGCAATACATGCGGGGCATCCCGACCTATCAACACGCCCGCGGCATGATCGAGGGTATGAACGAGGTGAAAAACCGCATTACGCAGAGCAGCCAATGGCGCACTGCTGCCCCCCAAGGGGCGGGCGGGCCCTATGCCGCCGGGCGGGGCGTCCAGGCGTGGGCCAAACCTTATGGGGCGTGGGCCGACGCTTCTGCGGCCGATGGGTTTTCGGGCTACGACCACAGCATCTACGGCACCGTCGTCGGGCTCGATCTGCCGGTCGAGAATGCGCTGCTGGGCGTGGCGGGCGGCTATGTTCGCTCAAACCTCGATCAGGCCGATGGCGATAGCAGCCAAGCGCGCGGGGGATACGGCATGCTCTACCTCGGCAGGGGTACGGTTGATTGGTTCGGCGATTTTAATATGGCATTCGGGCGCAGCAAGGTTGAATTGGAGTCGGGCTCCGCTTTCGGGAATACGGCGGAATTCGATGCCAGTACCTTCTCCGTCTATTTCGGTGGCGGCAAGGCGATGGCGATCAATCGCCGTTTAACCGTGACGCCGACAGCCTCGATGCTCTGGAACTACTATTACCAGCCCAGCTATATCGAGGAGTCGCCGGATAGCCTGGCCCGGGAAGTCGACATGTTCGAGCGCAATAGTCTGCTTGCTTCGCTCGGGGCAAGCTTGGCCTGGCAGCAGGAGTTCGAGTCGGCCACCCTCAAGCCCGAGTTGCGCCTGAGTTGGCTGCACGAATTCAATTCGGAAGCCGAGGAGGTCGGCTACACGATCGTTGATGGCCGCGGTGGCCGGTTTCATTACGAGATGCCTGGCGCGGTTTCCGATGTCGCGCAGATCGGCGCTGGAATCGGCTGCCGTTTCGATGATCAGCTCGAACTTGCATTCGATATCGATGGGCGCGTCGGCAAGGACTATACCGCCTATGCCATCAGCGGTCGCATCGTTTTCGAATTCTAGGTCGTCTGCTCCGCTGCGGAGCAATTCTATCCGTGCCCCTACTCTCGGCGGCCTTGTTTGCTTGATCCACTGGGTGAAACCGGCAGTCTGCGGGCATGAAGAAGAACTTCCACTACCTTTTTGGTCCCGTGCCCTCGCGGCGGCTCGGGCGTTCGCTGGGCGTGGACCTGATCCCGTTCAAGACCTGCACCATGAACTGCACCTATTGCCAGCTCGGCGAAACCACCTGCGAGGTGAACGAGCGCGGCGACTATGTCCCGATGCAGGATGTGCTCGCCGAACTCGATGCGTGGAACAAGCGCGATGGGCAGGCCGACCACATTACGCTGGCGGGTTCGGGCGAGCCGACGCTGCACCGCCACTTCGGCGACGTCTTCCGTTGGGTGAAGGAGAACACCGGAATCCCTTCGGTGCTGCTGACCAACGGGACCCTGTTGCATTCCGCCGAAGTGCGCGAAGATGCCGCGCTGGCCGACAAGGTGAAGGTGACGCTCAGCGCGTGGGATGAAGCCAGCTTCCAGCAGATCCACCGCCCGGCGCAGGGCGTGACGTTCGAATTGCTGGTGAAGGGCGAACGCGCCTTCCGCTCGACCTATCTCGGGGAGCTGTCGGTCGAGGTGTTCATCATCGAAGGCGTCAATTCCCAGGTGGCCAGCGTGAAAAAAATCGCCGAGGTGGTGCGGTCGCTCAACCCGGACCGCATCGATATCAACACGGCGGTGCGCCCGCCTGCGGATCCATCCGTCAAGGCCGCGTCGCAGGGGCATCTGCAGGCGCTGGCCGAGCTGTTCGGGCCCACCGCGTCCGTGACGGCCTCGTTCAAGAAGCAGGGATTCGAAGCGCTCGAAATCAGCGAGGAAGCGCTGCTCGGCCTCATCAAGCGCCACCCGGCAACCTGCGCCCAGCTGGCCGCGGATTTCAATTATCCCGGCGACAAGATGTTCAAGACCCTCAAGGCCATGGTTGCCGCAGGGCTGCTGCGGGAGGATAAAAGCGGCGGCGAAACCTATTTTTTCCACCGCGCATAACGATCCCCGCTTGCTGAAATGAAACATCCGCCAATCATCATGCTTTCGGGAATGGGGGCGGATGCGCGGGTTTTCGAAAAGCAGCTGCACGAGATTCCTCGGTTAAGCGTTCCGGAATGGATCGCTCCGCTGTCGGGAGAATCGCTGGCGCAGTATGCCGGTCGGTTTGCCGCGAAGATCGATCCCGGAGAATCCTGCTTTATCGGCGGGGCTTCGTTCGGCGGTTTCGTGGCTCTTGAAATGGCGCGGCATTTGGAGGTTCGCGGGTGCATTCTCGTGGGCAGCGTGCGTTCGCCGAATGAGTTGCCGGCAAACCTCAAGGCTTTGCGAAGGGTGGAAGGCGCCTCGAAGGCGCTTCCGTTTGAGTTGTTGGCTTTGGGCTGCAAGGTTGCGCTTTCTTCCTGCGGAACGCATGCAGAAACCCATTTGACCGGTTTGCTGAAACAGATGTCCGACTCCGATGCGGCTTTTTTGCGTTGGGCTTGCGGGGCGGTGTTGGCGTGGCGGGATGCGCCCAACATCGGCAACACGCCCATTTATCAGATTCACGGAGGGAAGGATTTTGTTTTACCGGCAAGAAACACACAACCGGATGTTGTGATTCCCGATGCCGGGCACGCCTTGTCCATGTCGCATCCGGATGCCGTAACGGATTTCATTCGGCAACGGACCGGATCAACCCCTGAGCGGAGGAGCGGCAATGAATGAGATGCGGCAGGAGTTCAAGGCACCGTGGGGGCGGTTGCTGGCGGGGATCAGCTCGGCGGCGGTATTCGTGCTGCTTTTCGTTGCGTGGAAAGGCCATGCCGAGGGGGAGCTGGTGTGGCTGTTGCCGCTCGGGGCCTTTTTGGCTGTCCCTTTCATCGTCCGCGGCTACGCGGTTGAAAACGGGCGGTTGCTGATCCGGCGCGTGGGATGGGTGAAGACGTTTCCGCTCGACGAGCTGGAGTCGGTGGAGATCGATCCGCAGGCCATGCACGGCTCGATCCGGTTGTTCGGCAACGGCGGCCTCTTTTCGTTTACCGGGCTCTATCGCAACAAGCGGCTCGGCAACTACCGCTCCTTCGTCAACGACTGGAAGCGTTCCGTGGTCGTTCGTTTTGCCAACCGAACCATCGTGGTCTCGCCCGATGATCCCGTCGCGTTCAAGCAGGCCTTGGACGCGCGAACGAATCAATAATCGATCCGGTCGGGCTTGTTTTTCCAGCGGTTGAATACGGCTTGCGCCCCGGCTTGCAGGTGCTGCTCGGCGATAAGCTTGCGGGCACCCCGATCCTTCGACAGCTCTTCATAGAGCAGGGCGTCGTCGAATCCGGCGTCGGCGGCATCGTTGCGCGATCCCGCGAAATAGAGGGCGTCGAGCCGCGCCCAATAGATGGCCGCGAGGCACATCGGGCAGGGCTCGCAGCTGGCGTAGATTTCGCACCCGGCCAACGAAAAGGTTTCGAGTCGGGCGCAGGCGTCGCGGATCGCCATCACTTCCGCATGGGCGGTCGGGTCGTTGGATGTCGCGACGCGGTTCCAGCCGCGCCCCACGATCGCGCCGTCTTTCGCAACCACCGCGCCGAACGGGCCGCCGTCGCCGGCTTCCATGTGCGCTTTGGCAAGCCGGATCGCCTCGCGCAGAAATGGTTCTTGGTAGGGCATGGCAACTGAAATTTATTCGGCCTTTTGCTCGGCGGTTTCCTTTTTCGGGGCGGCGGCCTTGAGGATTCTCACGACGTCGTAGTGCCCGGCCTTGGCCGCGAACGATTCGGCGGTGTCGCCATCGACATCCTGCAGCGTGGCATCGGCCTTGTTCGCCAGCAAGAGTTTGACGTTTTCGGCCTGGCCTTCGGCGGCGGCCCACATCAGGGCGGAAAAGTGTTCGTTGTTGTCGACCATGTTGATCTTGGCGCCGGCGTCGAGCAGCACCTGCACGCTGGCGGCGCCGTTCGGGGCGCTGGCGGCAAACATCAGCGGCGAGGTGCCGATGTTGTCCTGCGCGTTCACGTCGGCCTTGGCATCGATCAGCTTTTTGATGACGTCGGTCTGGCCGTTGAAGGCGGCATACATGAGCACCGTGCGGTTTTCGGGGTCGCGCGCGTTGACCGCGTAGCCCTGTGCCAGCGCTTTTTCAACGACGTCGATCTTGCCATAGAGCGCGGCTTCGACAACTTCCTGCTGGGTGATGGCCGCCACCTGGTTGGTGGTTTCGGCGTTTACGTTCAGCAAGGCGGAGGCCATTGCCACGGCGGCGAAGATTCGGATCATGGACATGTCGGTTCCTTTTGTAAGAATGAAACCGACATCCGACCACAGTTCCCGGCGCAAGGCAAGAGCGCGCTAGGCCCGGTTCCGTTTTAACCCCGCGCGATTTGGCGCAGGAAATACGGTTGCGGGACGGCGGGCCGGGGCGGTACCATCGCCCATGGCCGATGATCATGGGGTTGGGCGATGAGACGGAAGCGTTGGATTGCAGGAGGGCTGGTGTCGTGTGCGTTGCTTTTGGCGGCGGAGGAGCGCAAGAGCAACATCGCGATTTCCGATGCGTGGCGGGCCGTGGCCGAGGTGGCGGCTTTCCAGCAGTTCCCGGCCGATTTCCGGCTGACCCGCCTCGGCAGCGTCGAGGCGGGCGGGACCTACTACCCGATTTTCAGCAGCTGGCTAAAGGAAACCGGCCTGTGGCGTACGCTGGTGTTTTCCAATGGCGGGGCCTATCTGGGCTACTATGAAACCCGCAACGAGCCCGTGGAACTCGAAAAGTCGGGCATCGTCTTCCCCGGCCCGAGCTACGGCGTCGAAAGCGGCGACAGCGAGGAGGGGGTGTTCGACAGCGGCGACGCGTATGTCATCGCCTTTTCCGAGCAGGGCCCGCCGGACAAGGTGGTGTTGGGGGAAGAGAAGAAGACCTTCGTGTTCGTTTCGTCGCCCAAGCGGGTGCGGCCCGACGCTCCGGGCTACCGGTTCGCGACGGTTGCCGAACGGATGGTCGATGCGATCAACCGCGGGCGCTATGCGAGCATTCGCGACGACTTTGGCCCCGCCGCCTTGGCCCGGCTTTCGGAAGAGCGCACCCAGACGGTTTTCGCCAACCTGCGCCAGCGGGTGGGAAAGGTGGAGCGGCTCGATGCGCCGTGGGTGCAGGACCCGCATACCGCCGTCTTTCCCGTTTCGTTCGAGCGCGGCGTGCTCGGGCTGAAGTTGGCTTTGGATGACGGCGGCAAGATTGCCGGGTTGTGGATTCTTCCCTACGCGACGGCGTTTCCGGACCTCGGCGACCACCGGACGCAACTGACGCTGCCCTACGGCGGGCGCTGGTGCGTGTTGTGGGGCGGCGATTCCCGGGACTCCAGCAAGTATTACGGCAACCGCGCGCGGCACCATGCCCGCGAGTTCGTGATCGCCGACCGCTACGGCAGGACCTATGTCGAAGAGGGCGCGGAGAACAAAAACTTTTTTGCCTACGGGCGGCCCGTCGTTGCGCCGGCCGAGGGGAAGGTCGTGGCGGTTGTCGATGGCGTGGAAGACAACCGTCCCGGCTCGCCCAATGCCTTTGCCGGGCTGGGCAACATGGTGGTGATCCAGCACGCCACCAACGAGGTTTCGGTGATTGGCCACCTGATGAACGAAAGCATTGTCGTCAAGACCGGGCAGGTGGTTGCGGTGCGGCAACCCATTGCCCGGTGCGGCAACTCGGGCGACTCGACCCAGCCGAGCATCTACTACCACCTGCAGGACTCCCCGTTGCCGGATACGGGCTCCGGCTATCGCCCGCGCTTCGGCAACGTGCTGGTGTGGGAGCAAGGGCGCGGCCGGGTGATTGCAATGCATACGCCCGCGCGCGGCGAATATGTCGAGCCGCATGCGGTTGGGCTAGAGGAATGATTTCCCGCGCGGCAACGGGCCGAGCCCGAAGCGCGCGGCGAGCGTCTGGGCAATGTCGTAGAAGCCTTGGCGGATACCGAGGTCTTCGCCTTCCCGGCCCGGTTGGTACGACAGCAGCGGCACAAACTCGCGCGTGTGGTCGGAGCCTTTGAAGGTTGGGTCGTTGCCGTGGTCGGCGGTCAGCATCAGCACATCTTCATCCCCGAGCTGCGGCAGGAACGAAGCCAGCCAGGCATCGGTTTGTTCCAGAGCCTTTGCATAGCCCGCCGGATCGCGGCGGTGGCCGTAGAGCATGTCGAAGTCGATGAAGTTCGCGAAAATGAAGCCGTCGCCCGCCTTTTTCATGAACTGCTCGACCACCTTTTGCGATTCCGCCGTGTTGCCGGAGTGGATGCTTTCCGTAATGCCGCGGTGGGCGACGATGTCCTCGATCTTGCCGACGGCATAGACCGGGATCCCGGCATCGAACAGCCGTTCGGTGATGAGCGGCTCCTCCGGCGTGAAGGCATAGTCGCGCCGATCCTCGGTGCGCTTGAACGCACCCGGTTCGCCAATGAACGGCCGGGCAATGACGCGGCCGACCTTCAGCGGGTCGCACAACCGCCGCGCGATCTCGCAGCCGCGGTAGAGTTCGTCGAGCGGAATGACGTCGTTGTGCGCCGCGAGCTGCATCACCGAGTCGGCGCTGGTGTAGGCAATCCACGCGCCCGTGCGCAGGTGCTCCTCGCCCAGCTCGTCGATGATGGCAATGCCGCTCGCCGCCTTGTTGCCGATGACCGGCCGGCCGGTCTCGTTCGCGAACGCTTCGAGCAGGTCCGGAGGAAACGAAGGGAATTCCATCGGAAAGTTATGAAAGCCCGGATTGATCTCCAGCCCGCAGATTTCCCAATGGCCGGTAATGGTGTCCTTGCCGACGGAGGCTTCCTGCATCATTCCAAACGAGGCCAGCGGTTTTTCGGCGGCGGGAATTCCGCGGATTGGGAAATCGGGGCGAATATTGCCAAGGCCGAGTTTTTGGAGCGTGGGCAACGCCAGCCCGCCGACGGCCTCGCCGATATGCTGCAGCGTCGCGCCGCCGGCATCGCCGTAGTCCGCCGCATCCGGCGCCTCGCCGATCCCCACCGAATCCAGAACAATCAATACCACTTTCATAACTGCGGAGGGTATCCGGTCGGCCAGGCGAATGAAAGCGGAATGATATGGAACCGAAATGCTCTAATTTGGTTTGCATTCCCGCTCAAGGGCATAAGAATAGGCGGCCATTCAACCGGAGGTTTAGTTATGGCATTCACGTTGCAAATCGGGGAGCAGGCGCCTGCGTTCAGCCTGCCGGCGACGGATGGGAATACGTATTCGCTGGGGGATTTCGACGAAAAGCTTCTGGTGGTTTTCTTTACCTGCAACCACTGCCCGTATGTGATCGGGTCGGACGAGAACACGCGGCGGCTTGCCGAACGGTTCGCGGAAAAAGGCGTGCGGTTCGTGGCGATCAATTCCAACAGCAAGAACACCTATATCGAGGATGACTTCGACCACATGGTGGCCCGCATGAAGCAATACGCGTTCCCCTGGGTCTATCTCTACGACGAATCGCAGGCGGTGGCCGAGGCCTACGGCGCGTTGCGCACCCCGCACTTCTATGTTTTCGATGAGTCCCGCAGGCTGGCCTATGTCGGGCGGGCCATCGACAATCCGCGCGACTGGACGCAGTCGACCACGCACGAGCTGGCCGATGCGCTGGAAGCGCTTGTGGCCGGGAAGCCCGTCTCCGTGCCCGTCACGAATCCCGTGGGATGCAACGTGAAATGGGAGGGCCGGGACCGCAAATGGATGCCCGCCGATGCCTGCGACTTGGTTTGAGGCGGGCCGTCGTTCGGTTCATATACTGCTATATTTGTGTGTATGATGTGTTGAAATTGATAAAAGCAGACCTATACTGCTTACATTTCTGGGGAAAGCTATAATAACCTTATAACGGAGGAAGTAATGCAGAAGAAAAGAATTGCGATGATGTTGGTTTCCGGGTTTGCCATTGGAATGTTGACTGGTTGCGGGGTTCCCGAAGAAGAGCATCTGGCGGCACTGGCTAGCCAGGAAGCGGCTTTCAAGGCCGAAGAAGGCAAGCTCAAGGAAGAGATCGAGCGCCAGAAGGATCTCGTGACGAACGAAAAGGCGAAGGTTCGCACGGCCCGTATTGAGATGGACGACGCGACCGAGCGCATCAAAGGCCTCCAGCAGAAGAGCGCCGAAACCGCCAAGGCACTGACCGCAGAGAAGAGCACGGTTGCGGATCTCGAATCCCAATTGAAAACTTCGAAGTCCATGGCCTCTTCCGCTCGCGAGCAAGCCAACGCCTGGGAAGAAAAGTACAACGCGCTGCAGGTTGAGTTTCAGGAAGTGAAACGCCGCTTCGAAATGTTTAAGAAGAACATGAGTGCGCTTGCCGGGGCGACAGAACCCCAGCCGGCCGCCGCCGTCGAGTCGGACATCGATTCGCTGGAAGGCCTTGGCCAGCCGGTCATGGAAGAGCCGAAGTCGGATGCTCAGAAGGCCCTCGGCTTGCTCGAGCAGATGGGCAACATGTAGATCGAAGCCATTCAATGGTTGGAAAGCCCGGAATTGCGCCGGGCTTTTTTTTGTGCCCTGCCCGGCTTCGTCGGGCGAATATTCCCGAGCAGAACGGACGGTTTTTCGATGGCGATTTCGATGGGGGTGAAAAAAAACAAATTTGAGGTTGCCGAGCTCCGCGATTCTGCTAGATTACGCGCTCGTTTTTACCGAAGACCCCTTCGTCTAGTGGCCTAGGACTCCAGGTTTTCATCCTGGCAACACGGGTTCGAGTCCCGTAGGGGTCGCCATTTTAAATGGTGCTTCGGAAAAACATCTAGCGACCCCTTCGTCTAGTGGCCTAG